>JBEBCR010000025.1:0-10855 GCA_041157565.1 Planctomycetota bacterium
GGCGAGGCGCGCCAACACGCCCGCCATGGACGGTTCCTGCACGCGCAGCTCGCCGTCGACGATGCGCGCGCGGCACGGCAAGTCCCCGACGAGGAAGCAATCGCGGCGTTCGTCGTCGACCGCCAGCACGAACAAGCGCGATCCCGTGGTCCCTTGCGTCGCGTGCAGCGTCGACAGCTCGCGCACCTCGTGCGGCTCGCCTTCCGCGGGCAGCCGCAGTTGCAGCGTCGTCCGCGTGCCGTGGCGCCCCGAACGCCGCGCGATCGAGCCGAGCACCAGGGCTTCCACGATGCGCCCACGTTCCATCGCCGCCAATTGGCGGCGCGCCACGCCGCGCGCCATGGCCACGAGCGCGAGGCCGATCGTGGGGAACAACAGCACGAACAGCACGAAGGGAGGCAGCGGCGCGCGGCGCTGGCCGACCAGAGTGGAGCGCTCCGGATCCGCGACGAGATGCTCGACGCGCGCGGTGGAGCCCGCCTCCAGCCCCTGCGCCGTGGCGTACGAACTTCCGCGGCGCACGACGCCTCGCGCGTCGGTCCATTCGTAGTCGTGGCGCAGGATCGGCGCGCCGCGGCTCGACTTGCCCCCGCCCACCGAATACGAGGTGGGCTCCACGGCGACGACGCGCGCGTCCGCTTCGGATCGCGCCCCGCGGAACGTGGCGAACGACAGGTCCGCGGCCGGGACGAAGATGGCGCAGAACAGGAGCCCGAACGTGGCGAACGCCCAGCCGAACTGCTGCAGCGGCGAGCCGAAGAGCGCGACGAGGCGCGTCGCCGAGGATGCGGGACGCGTCATGGCCATGGACGCAGCCTAGCTTGTCCGGACGGCGGGGCAAGCCGCACGCGGTCGCTCCGCAGGCGGAGCGGCGCGCGAGCGCAGTGCTCCCGGGCGAGCCGCGCGGGGAACCTGCGACGACTCCGCCACGCCGCCATGTATCCTAGCCCAACGCCCAACAGAAGCCGCCCGCGGACGGCGTTGGCCGAGTCTCGTTCTTCTCGCCTACCGACACGCCTCGACGCGGAGCCCCGCATGGACGATCGCCAATCCAACGATTCTTCGGCGCGCTTCACGCTGGCGGAACGGCTCCTCGACCAGTTCATGGAGGATGCGCCGCCCGGCGGCCCCGCCGACATCGAGCCGCTGATCGCGGCGCATGCCGACTTGGAGAGGGAACTGCGCGCCCTGTGGTGGGTGAGACTCTCCAAGCTCGACCCCGCCCTCACGTCGCCGGCGCGCGTCATGGAGCGCGATGCCGAGCGCGTTGGAGCGATCCTCTCCGCCTTGTCCACGCCGTCCGGCGACCGCTACGAGGTCCAAGCCGAGATCGGGCGGGGCGGCATGGGCGCCGTGCTCCGCGTGCGCGACAGGCAACTCGATCGTCCCCTGGCGATGAAGGTCGTGTTGGGGCAGATCGACGCGCCCCGCACCGGGCAGACCCCCGCGCTCGACTCCCGGCAGCTGGCGCGCTTCGTCAACGAGGCGAAGCTGACCGGTTCGCTCGACCACCCCGGCGTCGTCCCCGTCCACGAAGCCGGCGTGGACGAGTCCGGACGCGCGTACTTCACGATGAAGCTGGTCAAGGGCGCCACCCTGGCCGAGGTGCTGCGGCGCAGGGCGGAGGGGGACTCCGACTGGCCGCTGCCGCGCGTGCTCGCCGTGTTCGAGCGCGTCTGCGAGGCCCTTGCCTACGCCCACGCGCGAGGCGTGATCCACCGCGACCTGAAGCCCGCCAACATCATGGTCGGCGACTACGGCGAGGTGTACGTGATGGACTGGGGCCTCGCTCGGCGAATCGACGCGTCCGCCTCCGCCGATGCGCCCGATTCAGTCGCGCTCGATTCCTCGGCTGCGGACGAGGAGCTCGAAATCGAGCTGTCGATGACGCGCGAGGGAGCCGTGATGGGCACGCCCGCGTACATGAGCCCGGAGCAGGCGCGCGGGGAGATCTCGCGCATGGGCGCGGCTTCCGACATCTATTCGCTCGGAGCCATGCTGTACGAGGCGCTCGCGGGGACTCCTCCGCACGTCCGCCCCTCCGAGCGGCCCTCGGGCTACGTGCTGCTGCAACGCGTCGCCAGCGAGGACGTGCAGCGCCTCGCCCCGTCGCAGGCGCCGGCGGAGCTGGCCGCCATCTGCGAGAAGGCGCTGCAGCGCGATCCAAAGCTGCGGTATTCCTCGGTGCGCGACTTGGGCGCCGACTTGCAGCGCTTCGCCAGCGGGCGCGTGGTCGCCGCCTACGAGACGGGCACCTGGGCGGAGACGAGGAAGTGGGTCCAGCGCAACAAGCCGCTGTCTGGTTCCATCGCGGCGACTCTCGCCATCGCCATCGCCGGCGTGGTCGCCTTCGACATCAAGGCGCGCGAGGCCACCAGGACCGCCGACGACGTCTTGCTGCTGTCGACGCAGCGCGACCTCGACGCCTTGGAGGAGGAGGCCGCGCGCCTGTGGCCGCCACATCCGGGACTGGTGCCGGCCTACGAAGGTTGGAACGAGCGCCTCGACGCGCTGGTGGGTCCCGCCAGCGACGCGTCCGGCGACCCGTCCGCATCGGGCGGCTTGGCGTTGTTCCGGTCCAGGTTGGAGGAGCTGCGCGGCTCGGCCCTGCCCGTCGACGCCGAGGAGCTGCGCATGCAGGCGGAGTCGCACCCGCGCAGGCGCGAACTCGACGCCAAGCGCAAGGATCTGCTGTGGCGGCGCCGGATGCTGGGGCTCGAGCCGTGGCCGCCGGCGTCGGAGGCGGAGGCCGCCTTGGTCGCCATGTCCGACACGGACGATCCAGAAGTGCTGCGCCTGCGCGCTTGGATCGTGGTCGATCCAGACCGCGTCGACGCGGATCGCAATCGTGCCGGCGAAGCGGCCAGGTGGGCCGCCAAGGCGGTGGCGTCGACGAGCGGTCGAGAACGCGCCTGGCCGCGCTTCACCTTGGCGTGGTCGCTGTACTTCTGTGGACGACTCGACGAGGCCATCGTCGAGTTGGATGGCGCCTTGGCGGATGCGCGAAGCCTGGGAGACGAACCCGACGCCTTGCAGTCGGAGTTGGCGGAGAAGGCTCCGCGGCTCCGCAAGTTCGTCGACGCGTGGTCCGCCGAGCAGCGTCCGCAGCGCCTGTCGCGCCTGGCGGGACTGGAGCAGGAGATCGCGGCGCTCGAGGCGGAGATCGCCACGCGCACGCGCTTCGAATACGCCGACGAGCGGTTGGGTTGGTGGGACCGGCAGTTGGCGGCGTTGGTGCAGGACATGGAGTCCATCGTCGATCCCGAGTCGGGGCTGGCGGACGCCGAGTGCGTGGATCCGTTCGGTTGGGGCATCCAGCGCCGCTTGGCCTTCGCGCGCGGGATCCGCGATTGGAGCCTCGACGCCCCCGAGGCCCGCTCCGCCTGGAGCGAGGCGATCGGGGCGATCCGGACCTCGCCGGCGTACGCAGGCCTGGAACTCGCTCCGCAGCTCGGCCTTCTGCCGCTGGGAGCGGACCCCGAGAGCGGCTTGTGGGAGTTCGCCCATCTGCAGTCGGGCGAACCCGCGCTGCGCGACGATTCGGGTCGACTCTCGCTGGATGAAGCCACGGGCCTCGTGCTGGTGCTCGTGCCCGGTGGACGGTTCCTCATGGGGGCGCAGCCGCCCGATCCGGCCCCGCAGGGCTCCGACGCAGAGTCGATCGCCGACAACGAGCGACCGGTCCACGAGGTCGAGCTTGGTCCGTACTTCATCGCCAAGCACGAGCTGACGCAGGCGCAGTGGCGCAGGATCTGGGGCGCCAATCCCAGCTACTACTCGAACTCGCAGGACCTGAAGGTGTCGATCACGGATCTGCACCCCGTCGAGAACGTGACGTGGCTCGAGTGCGTGGAAGCGATGCGTCGACTGGGACTGACGCTGCCCAGCGAAGCGCAGTGGGAGCACGCGGCGCGTGGTGGTCGCGCGTGGCCGTGGTGGACGGGACCCGAGAAGGAAGGCCTGCAGGGTCGCGCCAACCTCGCCGACCGCACCGCCTTCGAACGACTTGGCGTCGATTGGCCGGCGCTCAAGGATTGGCCCGAGTTTCTCGACGGCCATGCCTTGCACGCGCCCGTCGGCAGCTACCCTGCGAACCCCTACGGACTGCACGACACGATCGGCAACGTCAACGAGTTCTGCCTCGACGGGTACGACGAACGGTACTACGTGATCTCGCCGCGGCGCGATCCGGTCTGCCATAGCGCGCAGGCGATCGATCGCGTGGCGCGCGGCGGCAGCTACGGCCAGACCGCTTCCATGGCGCGCGCCTCGGCGCGCTTGAGCATCTCGCCCGAAACCAAGGATCCCGCCGTCGGGCTGCGCCCCGCGCGCGGACTCGATCCCTAGCCGCGGCTCGTCAAGGAGCCCAGAGCAGCTCGAGGCCGTTGCTCAGGTTGAACGTGCTCGGCGTGCAGAAGCTGGCCGAGTTGCGGTACCACACCTGGTAGGTGCGCGTCCCGGGCGCGGTCACGGCGCCCACCACCGATAGCGGCGGGTTGCCCGGATTCGGATAGGCGGACCCGCCCGCGGAGTTGGTGCGCGTGGCGATGCGCACCACCACGCCTCCCGCGCAGCGCAGGCCGTCGCCGAACACGGCTCCCGCTCCGCCGTTCTGGCGCAGCGTGCCTTGGAAGTACAAAGCGGCGGCGTTGGGCATGTTCGAACCAACAAGGCGCGACGTGTCCGCCGACAAGCGCACCACGCTGCCCACTTGCAGGCGCAATCGCGCGCCACTGCCCAGCGAGTTCAGGCATCCGCTTGAGGCTCCGACGGCGGAGTTGTTGCCGCAGGGGCAAGGCGTCCCGCCGCCGTCGCCGAAGCAGTACGCCGTGGCGGGGGATTCGCACGCGTCCGGGACGCCGTTCGCGTTGGCGTCCAGCGCGCCCGCGGCGATGTCGCAGGAATCGGGCACGCCATTCAGGTCGCAGTCCGGGGCGCCTGCCGCGATGTCGCACGCGTCGCCCACGGCGTTGGCGTCGCAATCGGATTGCGACGGGTTGGCGATCGCGGGGCAGTTGTCGCACGCGTCGCCGCGGCCGTCGTTGTCCACGTCGGCCTGGTCCTGGTTCGACGTGTTCGGGCAATTGTCCACGCAGTCCGCGCGCAGGTCCCCGTCGGAATCGGTGTCCGGCGCGTCGCAGCCGCATTGCCCCGGCGACGTCTTCGCTGGATTGTTCGGGCAGCCATCGTTGCAGTTGGCCGTGCCATCGCCGTCGGAGTCGGTGTCGGCCACCTCGCAGCCGCATTGCCCCGGCGAGGTCTTCGCCGGATCGTTCGGGCAGCCATCGTTGCAGTTGGCCGTGCCGTCGCCATCGGAATCGGTGTCGGGGATGCCGCAGCCGCAGGGCCCCGGCACGATCTTGGCCGGATCGGCCGGGCAGTCGTCGTTGCCGTTGGCGACGAAGCCCGCGGGTTGGGTGCAGGAACTGACCGCCACGAACGGATCGCCGGCGCCGTCGCCATCGCTGTCGGCGTACCACGTCGTGGGCGCCCGGATCTGCAGGTTCGCGTCGTTGACCGGACTCGTCAGGGCCGGAGAGCTGGCCTGGACGCGCATGCGGTAGCCCGAGCCGGGCGAGGCTCCGAGCGGCACGGAAGCGACGATCTCCACGTAGCCGGTGCCGGTCGCCGAGCCGATGGCGACGGGAGCGGCGAAGCCGCCCGCGGCATCGCTCAACTGCAGCACGAAGCTGTTGCCGGGATCGAACGCGCCGACGACGGTCACCGGGACGAGCAGCGACTGTCCCTGGCACAGCGGCGAGGGCAGCGAGATGCCGATGGAGAGGGAGGTGTCGGCCGAGGCGAGTCGGGCGATGCCACCGGCGGACGTGCCGCCGAAGTCGGTGAACGAGCCGCCCACCAGCACGCCCACGCCAGGCTGCGTGGCGATGGCGCGCACCGCGTCGTTCGGTCCAGCGCCGGCGTCGAAGCCCGCGTCGAGGCTGCCATCCTGGTTGAGGCGCGCCAGGCGATTGCGGGGTTGGCCGTCGTATGTCGTGAACTCGCCGCCGACGAGGATCTTGCCGTCGAGCTCGAGTTCGATGGAGAGGATCGCCCCGTTGGCGCCCGCGCCCGCGGAGAAGGCCGAGTCGAGCAGCCCGTTCGCGCCGAGTCGCGCGATGCGTCCGCGGTTGGCGCCTTGCATGGTCGTGAAGCGGCCGGCCACGAGGATCCTGCCGTCGGGCTGGATGGCTAGCGCATCCACCGACGCATTGGCGCCCGCGCCGGGATCGAAGCCGGCGTCCGCGACTCCGCTGGCGTCGAGGCGCGCCACGCGGGTCCTGCCGACGCCCGACCAGTTCGTGAAGTCGCCCGCCACGACCAAGCGCCCGGCGGCGTCGAGGGCGATGGCGTGCACCGCGCCGTTGGCGCCGGCCGCGGCGTTGTAGCCGCCATCGAGGGTCCCGTTGCCGTCCACGCGCGCCAAGCGACCGCGCGCGATCCCGGCGTAGTTGGTGAAGGCGCCCGCCAGGTAGACGAAGCCGCTTGGATCGATCGCCAAATCGCGCACCGTGCCGTTCGTGCCGCTGCCGACGAGGAACTCCTCGTCCAACGGCCCATCCGCGAGGATGCGGGCGATGTTGTTGCGCGGCACTCCGTCGTAGCTCGTGAACGTGCCGCCGACGAGCAAGCGTCCATCGGCTTGAACGGCGAGGCACTCCACCTCCCCGTTGACCCCTCCGGCGGTCAGGAACGAGGGATCGGGGCCGCCCTCCTGCGTGACGCGCGTGAGCGAATTGCGGGCCACGCCACCATACGAGCTGTAGCCTCCGCCAAGATAGGTCTTGTCGCTGCCCGCGATGGCCTTGATCGTGCCGTTCGAGCCGCCGCCCGGGTTGAAGCCCGGGTCCTGCGTGCTGGAGCTGCTGGGGCTGTAGGCGTGGACGCGGGCGATGTTGTTGCGCGGCACTCCGTCGTAGCTCGTGAACGACCCGCCGACGAGCAGCTTGCCATCCGGCTGCAGGGCCATCGCGTGGATCATGCTTCCCACGCCTCCTCCGATGCCACTGCCCGGATCGAAGCTCGGGTCTTGACTACCGGTCGCGCCCAACCGCGCGAGGCGGCTTCGCAGCGTGCCGTCGTAGCTGGCGAACGAGCCGCCGATCAGCACCTTTCCATCCGGCTGGAGCACGATCGAATTGACAAGCGAGTTCGTGTTGGGACCCGATCCCGGATTGAAGCCATCGTCAAGGCTTCCATCGGCCCTGAGGCGTGCGATGCGGTTGCGGGGCGTGCCGTCGTAGCTGGTGAAATCGCCGCCAATTACCAGCGCTCCGTCGGGCTGCAATGCCAGCGACCTGATGACTGCGCTTGCCCCCGCCCCGGGGTTGAAGCTCGCGTCTGCCCCCCCGTCCGGATTCAGACGCCGGATGCGAGGACTGATGGGAAACGGATTCGTGTCGCCTGCAGTCACTACCCTGCCGTCAGATTGCAAGGCGAGCGTCCGCGCGCCGCCAAAGAACAAAGGGGTCGGATCGAAGGCCGCGTCGAGGGTGCCGTCGTGATTCAGGCGAGCAATGCGCTGGCGTGGCGTGTTGCCGCAGCTCGTGAAGTCGCCCGCGATCAGCACCTTGCCATCCGGCTGGACAGCGAGCGCGTACACGTCGCTGCTCGGGCTGGAGCCAGGGCCGAAGGACGCGTCGAAGGATCCGTCGGCATTCAAGCGCGCGACGTAGTTGCGCGGCGTGTTGCCCAGGATGTTGACGAAAGTGCCCGCAATCAGCACTTTTCCATCAGGCTGCAAGGCAATCGCCAGCACGGTTCCTGCGGGACCCGATCCGGGGTCGAACCCAGCGTCGATGTCGCCAGCGGCGTTCAGGCGGGCGATTCGGCGGCGCTGCACGCCATGGAAGGAGCTGAACCCGCCGCCCACGAGGATCTTGCCATCAGGTTGCAGGGCGATCGCCCGAATGTCCCCGTTCGCGCCGCTGCCCGGATCGAAGCTCGCGTCCAAGTTGCCATCCGGCGGCCGGAAGTACGCCTGGATGCGCGCGGTCCTGCTGCGCGGCGTCCCGTTGTAGACGGTGAACGCGCCGCCCAGCACCGCCTTGCCGTCCGCGGCGAGGTTCAGCGCATGCACGGCGCCATTGGCTCCGTTGCCCGGCGTGAACGTTCCATCTAGGCCGCCCGTCGCTCCCAGGCGCGCGATGCCGTTGCGGCCGGAGCCCGCGAAGGTCGTGAAGCCGCCGGCCACGAGCAGCTTGCCGTCCGGCTGCATCGCCATCGCCAAGACGACGCCATTGGCGCCCGTGCCGATGGCGAAGCTCGGATCCAGCGCGCCGCTCCCGGCAAGGCGCGCCACGCGATTCATGCTCGCGCCGTTGACCGCCGCGAAGGCGCCGCCCACCAGCAACTTGCCGTCGGGCAGCGCAGCCAACACGCGCGCGCCAGCGTCCAACGCGGGGGTGAACGTCGCATCCAACGATCCATTGGGGTCGAAGCGCGCCAATCGCGCCCGCGCGGCGCCGTCGTAGGTGGTGAAGTCGCCACCGGCGATGATCCGGCCATTCGCCTCCAAGGCCAGGCATTCGACCGCGTTGTCGGCGCCCGCGCCCGAGGAGAACGAGCCTTGCTCCAGCACGCCGGAAACGTCGAGGCGCGCCAGCCTGCCGCGCGACGCTCCACCCACGCGCGTGAACAGTCCGCCGATGACGATCCGTCCATCGGCCTGCAGCGCCATGGCGTGGACCGCGCCATTCGGGCTGCTTGGGACGAAAGAGCCGTCGAGCGCGCCGTTTGGCGTCAACCTGCAGATCGCCGGCCTCGGCGTCCCGGCGACGAACAGGAAGGCGCCACCGACGAGGATGCCGCCATCGGGCTGCACGACGATGGAGCGCACCGTGCCGTCGAAGCCGGAGCCGATCGAGAACGAGCCGTCGATGCCGCCATCGGGCAGCAACCGCGCCAAGCGGGCGCGCGACAATCCGTTGTAGGTCGTGAAGTCGCCGCCGATCAGCCACCGGCCCTGCGCGTCGCGCGCCACGACGCGCACCGTGCCATTCGCGCCGGCGGCGGGATTGAACGCCAAGTCGGCGGTGCCCTCCGCCGTCGTGCGCCCAATGCACTGGCGTCCAGCGCCGCCGATGCTGGCGAAGCCGCCGCCGGCCAGCAACCTGCCGTTCGACAGGCGCGCGATGGCCAGCACCGCGTTGTCGGGCGCGCCCGTTTGCGCGAATGCCGGGTCCAATTGGCCGTTGCCGTCGAGGCGCGCCCAGTACGGCCGAGTCGCGCCATGCACGCTCGTGAAGAATCCTCCGAGGAGCAGCTTGCCGTCCGGCTGGGGCAGCAGGACTTCGACGCCGCCATCCACGCCCTGCCCAGACCCGAACGTCGCATCCAGCGCGCCATTCGATTGCAGGCGCGCCACGCGACCGCGCGCCACGCCGTCGTAGCTCGTGAACGATCCGCCCACGATCACTTTGCCATCGGACTGCACGGCGAGGCTGGTGACGGCGTTGTCGGCCTCGCCCGCCACGCCGGCGAAGCCCGCGTCCAGTGCGCCGTTCGGGTCGACGCGCGCGATGCGTCCGCGAGGCGCGCCGCCGAGTTGGGTGTAGTCGCCACCGACGAGGATGTCGCCGTCGGCGAGGCGCGCCAAGCACAACACGCCGCCGTTGGCGCCGCCTGGCGTCACGAAGCCCGCGTCGAGCGTCCCCGCCGCCGTGAGGCGCGCGATGCCGCCGCGCGTCGTGCCCGCGTACGAGGTGAACCACCCGCCGATGACGATCTTGCCGTCGGGTTGCAGCACGAGCGCTTCGATGGCGCTGTTCGCGCCGGCGTTGGCGGCGAAGCCCGCGTCCAGCGAGCCATTGGCGTTCAGGCGCGCGATGCGGCCACGCGGCACGCCGTTGACGTGGGAGAAGTAGCCCGCGATGAGGATCTTGCCGTCGGGTTGCAGCGCGATCGCTTCGACGAAGCTGTCGGCGCCCGTGCCGGGATTGAATGACAAGTCGAGGCTGCCGTCGGCGTTCAGCCGCGCGATGCGGTTGCGCGCCACGCCGTTGTAGCTCGTGAAGTACCCGCCGATCAGGATCTTGCCGTCGGGCTGGGGCGCGATCGCCGACACCAGGTTGTTGGCTCCGGCACCGTAGATGCCGGTGTCCAACGGATTGAAGGTGGGGTCGTTCGCGCCGTCTTGCGGAGCCCCGAAGGCGCGCGCGTGCGCCAACGCGACGAGCGCGAGCAGGCGCAGGCAGGCATGGAGAGCGGTGGCGAGGATGTGCGGGCGCATGAAAGGATGCTCCTGGATGTGCTGTGGGGGTGCTTGCAGGGCGTCGTCGGCGCCGGGAGGATCGCGCTTCCGCGCCGGAAGCGGACATGCAGTCCGCCATGCGGACGTCGGCTCCGGTCAGTTCTGGTCGCCGGAAGGGCCCAGCACGCCCAGGTCGCCGTTGTTCCGCAAGCCGATCCCGTAGGGCAAGGGGCTGGAACGATGCAGGCCTCCAACGGTGCCCGTGTCGAAGTGGGCGACGAGGATCGGAGGCTGGTTGATCAGGAGGACTTCGGAATAGGCCAATCGCCCAATGGCCTTGTACCACCCGGTCTCCAGGCCGAGGCCTTCCGGTTCAAACTGCGAGTGGTTCGTACTGGCCAAGAAGGAGTTGGTAAAGACGCCGCTGACATTGTCCAACCTGGTGAATCTGTGGCACTGGAACTGGGTCTGGGAAGCGAAGGTTTCCTCGTTGTCGTTGAAGGTGTAGACGTCCACGATCACTCCGAATTGCTCTCCCACCAGGCTGACCATCGCGATGCGGGGGATGCTGCGCACACCGTCCAAGGCGAGGAAGCGTGGGATGACGACCTGATCGGGGCACCCCTCGTATTCGGAGCCATTCAAGTCGCGCACCGTGTCGAG
>JBEBCR010000026.1:0-3264 GCA_041157565.1 Planctomycetota bacterium
TCCTGATCGACGAGCAGGACCGGCCGCGCGTGGCGGACTTCGGCCTGGCGCGCGTGGCGGGGGACTCGTTCTTCTCGGTGACGGGCGAGTTCGCGGGGACCTACCAGTACATGTCGCCCGAGCAGGTGGCGGCCAAGCGCGCGGGGATCGACCACCGCAGCGACGTGTTCAGCCTCGGCGTGGTGATGTACGAGGTGCTGACGCTGCAGCGGCCGTTCGAAGGCGACACGCACGCCATCGCCGCGCAGATCCTGTTCAAGGATCCTCCTGATGCGCACTCCATCCGCACGCAGTGCCCGCGCGATCTGGCGGTGATCTGCGCCAAGGCGCTGGAGAAGGATCCCGCGCGCCGCTACCAGTCGATGGCCGAGCTGGCGGCGGACATCGAGCGCCACCTGAAGAACGAGGAGATCCTCGCCAGGCCCGCGACGCGCCTCGAGAAGGCGCGCAAGTGGACGCTGCGCCATCCGGCGGCCAGCGTGGGGATCGCGGTGGGGAGCACGGCGCTGGTGGCGATCAGCGGGCTCGCGTGGTACGCGCGTGGCCAGGCCGTGGAAGCCCGGTCCCAGGCGCTGCGCGCCGAGCGCGGCGAGGCCGCGGCCACGGACAATCTGCGTCTGGCGCAGCTCAACGCGCTGGCCGCCAGCCAAGCGCGCGACGATGCGACCACGAAGGCGAACGACGTGCTGTCGCTCTCAGCCCAGAAGGACCACGACGACCTGGTGGCTCAGGCAGCCAAGCTGTGGCCGGCGCACCCGGAGATGATCCCCGCCTGCGAGGACTGGCTGCGGCGCGCGAACGAGCTGGTCGATGGTCGCCCGGCGGACGAAGCGCGGGGGGTGAAGAAGCGCCCCAGCCTCGCGGAGCACAAGGCCAAGCTGGAGGAGTTGCGGCGAGGCGCGAAGCCGATGGACGAGGCGCAGCTGCGGGCCGAGCGCGAGGCGCATCCGCGGCACGCCGAGCTGCGCGCCAAGCAAGCGGAGCTCCAGTGGCGCGCGCGGATGCTGGCGCTGGAGTCGTGGCCCGCCGAAGCCCTCGTGGAGGCCGAGTTCGCGCAGGATCCGCCGCCTTCCGACCCGGATGCGCTGAACGGGCTGGCTTGGGCGCTGGTGGATCCGAATGCTCCGGCGCACGGGCAGGAAATGCGCGCCCTGGCCATGGCTCGCCGCGCCTTGGCGAAGGCCAGCGTGGAGAAGCGCTACATGGTGCGCGACACGCTGGCGTGGGCGTTGTTCAGGGTGGGTCGCCTCGACGAGGCGTCGAGCGAGGCGCGCGCGATGGTGTCGGAGCCGGGCGGCGAGCAACTCGCGGGCTCGCTGGCCAACCTGGAGCAGGCCGTCGCGCTCTGGCGTGGCGCGGAGCTGGCCAAGCGACGCGCCGAGCGCGAGGCGCTCGCAGCGGAAGTCCAGGCGCTCGCCGCGCTCGTGGGCGAGCGGTGGACGTACGAGTACGAGGACTCCGAGCAGGCGTGGTGGGATCGGTCCTTGTCGAGGTTGATCGCCGACCTCGAGGCGTTGCGCGACCCGCGGACCGGCTTGATGGGCGACACGCTGGCCCAGCCGTTCGGCTGGGGAGTGGGCAAGCGCCTGGCGTTCGCGCGATCGATCGGTGCGCGCAGCGTCGATGGCCCCGACGCGCGGCGCGCGTGGTCGGAAGCGATCGCCGCCATCAAGCTCTCGCCGCGCTACGGCGGCCTGGAGATCGCGCCGCAGATGGGCTTGCTGCCGATCGGCATGGATCCGCGGTCGGGGCTGTTCGAGTTCGCGCACCTGCAGACGGGCGAGCCGGCCAGGCGCGGACCGGACGGACAGCTCGAGCTCGCGGAGGAGACGGGCCTCGTGTTCGTGCTGATCCCCGGCGGCTCGTTCTGGATGGGTGCGCAGGCGGCGGATCCGGCCGGGCGCAACCACGACCCGCGCGTGGAGAACGACGAAGGACCGGTCCACGAGGTGGAGCTGAGCCCGTTCCTCATCTCGAAGTACGAGATGACGCAAGGCCAATGGCTGAGGGTCGCCGCAGCCAACCCGAGCACCTACCAACCCGCGGGCGGACGCGTGGCGTCGCTCCTGCATCCCGTGGAGACGGTGAGCTGGCCGATGTGCTTCGACTTGATGCGCGACCTCGGCCTGGCCTTGCCGAGCGAGGCGCAGTGGGAACGCGCGGCGCGCGGCGGCACGTCGACGGCGTGGTGGACGGGACAAGAACGCGAGAGCCTGCGCGGGAAGGTGAACATCGCCGACCAGTCGGCCGGCAGGGCCGGCGCGACCTGGCCGTCCATCGCCGATTGGCCGGACTTCGACGATGGCAGCGTGGTGCACTGCGCCGTCGGCAAGCACGTCGCCAATGGCTTCGGCCTGCACGAGTCCGCGGGCAACCTTTGGGAGTGGTGCTTGGACGGGTACGACATGGCCATCCACGGCAAGGAGCTCGGCAAGGATCCCCTCGCGCCGTGGAGCGACTTCCCCGACCGCGTGCTGCGTGGCGGCAGCTTCTACGGCACCGCCTGGGTCGTCCGTTCGTCCGACCGCGGCTTTGGCACGCCGGAGAACAGGGATCCCTCACTCGGCCTGCGTCCCGCGATGGCGTTGCGCGCCCCTCTTTCTACGGCAAGCGACGCGAAGTGAAGCCTGGTCGGACGACCTGTGCCGGCTCATCCGCCGTTGGGACGCGTCCAGCCGTGGATGTCGATGCGCAACGATGCCGGGAACCGCACCCAGCCCGCGCGCGACGCGACGCCCATGCCTGACGGCCGCTGGTGCTTGGTATGCTGGGAGCAGGCTGCTTGGCCCGCATCCAAGCGCCCGCTTGTTTCCGCGTGAGTTCCTCCCCGTCCTCCTTCGAACCGCACGATCCGCGCGATCCCGCTTCGCGCGCGGAGAGCGTGTACGCGGCCCACCAGGCGCGGCTTGGGCGCGGCGAGGCCGCGGACCTGGAGGCGTTGTGCGCGGCGCATCCCGCGTTGGCCGACGAACTGCGCCAGTTGGCGCGGCGCGAGCGCGAGTACGGCGCGTTGCTGGGCGGGCCGTCGGCCGCAAGCGGCGCTGCGGGCGGCGGGCGGTTCTTCCGCCGCGACGAGCGCGCTCCCGATCCGCGGGCCGGCGGTCTGGCCCGTTCGTTCGCGCCGGGCGAGCGCATCGGGGACTTCGAGCTGGTGCGCTACATCGGCCACGGCGGGATGGGCCAGGTGTGGGAGGCGACGCAGTTGTCGCTGCGGCGGCGCGTGGCGCTGAAGTTCGTGCTGCCCAAGCACACCGACGAGTCGAC
>JBEBCR010000027.1:0-4880 GCA_041157565.1 Planctomycetota bacterium
CAGTCCTGCGGCCGCAGCCCGCCCACGGCCCACGCGGGCCGGCCCACGCGCGCCAGCTCGCGTCGCAAGCCGTCGAACCCGAGCGGTTCCTTCCATCCGACCTTCGACGGCGTGGGCCGCACGGGGCCAAGCAGCACGTGGTCGCTCGCCGCGTGGATCGCTGGATCGTCGCCGGCGTGCGCGCTGGTGGCGACGAGCATTCCGCTAGGCAGTTGGGCGCGGGCCACGTCCGCGGGCAGCCCGCGCCACGACAGGTGCACGCCGTCCGCGTCCACCGCGGCGGCGAGGTGCGGTCGATCGTGCACGAAGAGGAGCCCCCCGTCGTAGATCGCCCGCAGTCGCTCGCACAAGTGCAGGTAGGCGCGGTCGGAGAGCCGCGGCTCGCGCACGAGGATGGCCGCCAGTCCCGCCCCGCGAGCGCGGGACGCGGGCGCGAGGAACGCCAGCGCGTCCTCGTCCTCCAGCGCGCCCGGGCTGATGGCGAGGAGCGTCGCGTTCATTCCTCGATCTCGACCAGCCAGCCCAGTTCGCGCAGCAGGGACTGCAGTCGGCGCTGCGTGGATCCGCCCTTCAACTTGACGCGCCTCTCGTCGAGCACTTCGCGCACGAGCGGCCTCACGCCCGGATCCTGCCGGAAGCGCGCCAGCGCCTCTGGATCGTCCCCGCTCACCACGCAGTGCCTGTCGAGGTGCAGCACGCCCGCGCCGCGCGCCCAGTCGCGCACCGTGTACAGCACGTTGTTCGGGACGGGCGTGCGCGAATGCTGCTCGAGGGTCGCGAGGATGCGCTTCAGGTGCATTCCCTCGTGCAAGGCGCGCACCACGCTCTTCTCCTCGATCTTGAACTTGAGGATGCTGCCCTTGGATTCGCGCGTGCAGAACCGGTCGAGGTCGTGCACCAGCTCGGCGTCGTCTCCGGTTGGAAACAGCACCACCTCGAAGTCCGGCGTGACGACCAGGTTGCCGAGCGCCTGCCCCGACTCCTCCTGCGCCTCCGCGATGCCGAGCAGGCGAGCGCCGAGGCGCGTCACCCGCATGGCCACGGGATGCCCCGCCTTGTCGTAGCCCAAGTCGACGATGCCGAGCAGGTAGAGCCGCTGGCGCACCCAGGTCACGAGGTGCCAACTGAGCCGCTGCACGTCGTCCATGGGGACGTACTGCCCCGACTGGAAGCGCGCGGCGAAGTACTCGTCGACCGCCAAGTCGTCGAGGCTGCACAAGTAGGTGTTGCGCGCCAGGAAGGGCACGTACATCAGGTCGTACCAGACGCCCGGCTCGACGCGCTTCAGGAGGCGCATGTAGATGCGCCGCATGCGCGCCTGGTGGTAGTGCTCGCCGGGCAGGTCGCGCTCCTCGATGCAGTACTCGAGCAGCGCGCGCACCTTGTGCTCGAGGTCGCGCGGCTCCCAGTCCCGGCCGGCGGGAGTCAGGGCGAACGTGCGCTCGCCGGTGGAGTCGATCAGGTGCTGGTCGCGCGCGAAGCGGTAGATGAACGCCAGCGTGTCGCCGCGCGACAGCTCGCGTCCGGGGTTGGGGATCAGCTCGGACTCGATGCGGCGTTCGGTGGTCTTGAAGATCTCGCCGCGCGTCGTGAAGCGCACGTCGTGGTCGAGCACGTAGGCGATGAAGCGCGAGATGTTCGAGACCAGGTCGACCCCGTAGGAGGCCTCCTCGTGCGGCTTGTCCGGGTCGCCGGGCACGGCCACGCGCCGCAGCCACGCCAGCGCCACCTCGTTGAACACGAGCAGCGTCTCGTCGTTGTGGGCGATGCCGTAGCGCCCGAGCTCCAGCCGCTCGACGGTGCCGACCAGCGACTCCTCCATCGCGTGGCCCCAGCGCCGGCCATCCCACGCGCCGATGGTCTCCATGCGGTCGTAGAGCGACTTGGGCACGATTCCGCCGAACTCGAGCACCGACTTCCCGAGGAAGGCGCGCAGCGGCTCGGACATGCGCTCGAGGCGCGCCACGGCCGAGGCCTCGTTGGCGTACATCTTGTACAGCTCGCGCACGCGCGCCGCCGGCGTGCGCGCCGCGCGGGCCGGATCCTCGTACATGCGGTCGATGTGGCCGCGCAGGGTGAAGACGTCGAAGATGCCGCGCTGGCGCGCGCGGCGCCGGCGCAGGATCGCGTCGCCGATGTCCTGCGGCACGGCCCAGGCGCGCGAGCCGAAGCTCGTGGCGTGCGTGCTCTTGACCTCGACCAGCAGCGCGTGGCGCGAGAGCACCGCCAGCGAGGCCTGCAGGTCGTAGGCGCTCATGTAGGCCAGGTGGCGCGCGTTGAGCAGGTCGCCAGCGGTGGTCTGGTAGCGCTGGCATTCGAGCGTGGCGTCGAGGATCGACAAGAGGCGCCGCGGCAGCGTGGCCACGCGCGCCTCGACCACGACCGGGTTGCCCAGCCACTCGAGCACCTGCCTCCGCAACGTGGCGGGATCCTCGGGCGGCTTGCCCGTGCGCTTGCCGCTCCAGAAGCGCCAGTTCTCCAGCATGTCGCACTCGGCGACCTGCGCCAGCGCGTCGGCCGCGCGCGGACGCGCCGCTCCTCCCGGCGAATGGGACGCCGCGCCCTGGCCCGCGCCGCGCTCGGAGTGGGGTTCGTGGTCGTGCTTCCTCATGGCTGCGAGGCGGCGCCAGAGCTCGTCAGCGCCCCGGCTTCGACGATGTCGTAGGTGTAGCCCTGCTCCGTGAGGAACAGCTGGCGCTTCTGCGCGAACTCCTGGTCGCGCGAACCGAGGGTCACCACGGAGTAGAACACCGCGGCCGAGCCGTCCGACTTGGGCCGCAGGATGCGCCCGAGGCGCTGCGCCTCCTCCTGGCGCGAGCCGAAGGTGCCCGAGATCTGGATGGCGATGTTGGCGTCCGGCAGGTCGATGGCGAAGTTGCCGACCTTGGACACGAGCAGCAGCTTGATCTCGCCGCTCTTGAAGCCGGCGTAGAGCCGCTCGCGCTCTACGGTGGGAGTCTTGCCCGTGATGAGCGGCGCGCCCAGTTGGCGCGCCAGCGTCTCGAGCTGCTCGATGTACTGGCCGATGACGAGCACGTGCGCGCCTTCGTGCTTCCTGACGATGGCGCGCACCACCTCGGTCTTCTGCGGGTTCTCGCTGGCGACGCGGAACTTGCCGCGCGCGTCGGCGAAGGCGTACTGGCTGCGGAAGGCCTCGTGCAGCGGCACGCGCACCTCGACGCAGCTCGCCGTGGCGATGAAGCCCTTCTGCTCCAGCACCTTCCACGGCACGTCGTAGCGCTTGGGACCGATCAGGCAGAAGACCTCGTCCTCCTTGCCGTCCTCGCGCACGAGCGTCGCCGTCAGTCCGAGGCGCCGACGCGCCTGCAGCTCCGCGGTGACGCGGAAGATGGGAGCCGGCAGGAGATGCACCTCGTCGTACACGACGAGGCCCCAGTTCTCCTTGCCGAAGATGGCGAAGTGCTCGAACTCGCCCGTCTTCGAGCGGCGCCAGGTCAGCATCTGGTAGGTCGAGATGGTGACCGGCTTGACCTCCTTCTCCTCGCCCGTGTACTCGCCGACCTGCTCCGGCGTCAGCTCGGTCTTGTCGAGGATCTCCTGGCGCCACTGGTGCACGGCGACGGTGTTCGAGGTGAGGATCAGGGTCTTCTCCTGCACCAGGCCCATCACGCCGATGGCCACGACGGTCTTGCCGGCGCCGCACGGCAGCACGACGACGCCGCTGCCGCCGGCCACGCTTCCTCCGGCGTGGAAGGCCGCGGCGGCCTCCTTCTGGTAGAAGCGCAATCCGAAGTCGCGTCCGCCGACGGTGGTGCCGCGCAGCCTGGTCGGCAGCGGATCCCCCTGCAGGTAGCCGCCCTGGTCGTCGACGGGGTAGCCGATCTTGATCAGCGTCTGCTTGACGACGCCGCGCTCGAGGTCGCCGAGGAAGGCGCGTCCGCCCTCGATGGAGAGGAGCTTCCGCACGTGCGTGTGCGCGAGCACCTCCTGCAGCGCGCCGTCCCGCGTGCCCACCAGCTCGAAGCGCACGCCGTCCTCGGCGCGCACGATGCGCAGCAGGCCGTAGCGCTCCATCCAGCCGCGGATCTCCACCAGCACGTTGTGCGGCACCGGGACGCAGGCGAGGTCCTCGAGGATCTCCTGCACGCGCTCCGGCGTGAGCCCCACCGCGGCGGCGTTCCAGATGGACACCGGGGTGATGCGGTAGGTGTGCAGGTAGTCGGGGCTCTTCTCGAGCTCCGCGAAGCCGGCCAGCAGGTCGCGCGCCTCGGCGAAGCGCGGGTGCTCCTCGGTCAGCGGGCGGCCTTGGGCGTCCCGCGCGGGTCGGCCCTTGGCGTCGACCACCGAGCGCACCGTGTGCAGCATGAGCGTGCGATCGCTCTGGACGATGAGGGGATTGTCGGGACGCATCAGTGCTTCACCTTCGCTCGCGCGGAGGACTTCCTGGGTGCGGTCGGCGCGGCGCGCAGCCACGGGCCAGTGATGGACGCGGGATCGGCCGCCAGCTCGGCGGGAGCGCCCTCGGCGACGATCCGGCCGCCGCCCGCGCCGCCCGCGGGCCCGAGTTCGACCAGCCGATCGCAGGTCGACAGCAGCTCGACGTGGTGCTCGACGACCACGACCGCGTTGCCCGCCGCGGCCAGGCGGTCGAGCACGGCCACCAGGTGGCGCACGTCCGTCAAGGCGAGGCCGGTGGTCGGCTCGTCGAGCACGACCACGCCGCGACCGGAGCCTTGGGCGCGGAACAGCTCGGCCGAGAGCTTCACGCGCTGCGCCTCGCCGCCGGAGAGCGTGGTCGAGGCCTGGCCGAGCCGGATGTAGCCCAGCCCCACGTCGCGCAGCGTCTCGAGGATCTGCACGGCCCGCGGCTGGTGCGCGAAGAACTCCAGCGCCTCGTCGACGGTCAGCTCGAGCGCCTC
>JBEBCR010000028.1:0-3339 GCA_041157565.1 Planctomycetota bacterium
CCTGCGGTCCATGCGGCTCGCGGGGCCGGGCAAGGCCGCGCGGCACGCGTGGGATGCCCGAGCGGCGCGCATCCTGGCCTGGTTGGACGCGGGCGCGCCTCCTGTCAAATGAACTTGACGCAGGCCGTTCGGACGGCGCCTAGAACGACAAGCCGACCGTCAGGTGCAAGGCGCCGTCGGATTCGTACTCGCCCGGATCGGGGTTCCAGGCGCCGTCGAGGCGCACGGGACCGACCGGCAGCATGTAGCGCAGGCCGCCGCCCAGGCCGAAGGAGGGCTGCTCGAAGCGGATCCAATCCTCGACGTCGCTCGCCACCGTGCCGACGTCGACGAACAACGCGCCCTCCAGCCGGCCCCTGAGCCTCTGGCGCGCCTCGATGCTGGCGACCGACCAGCCCTCGCCGCCCAGCGGCTCCCCGTTGGCGTCCTTGGGGCCCAGCAGCCCTTCGCGGAAGGAACGCACCGTGTTCTCGCCGCCGTTGAAGTAGCGCTCCTGCAGCGGGACCTCGTCGTCCTGTCCGTAGGGCACCACGAGGCCGGCTCGGAACGAGGTGGCGAGCACTAGCGCATCCGACAGGCGGAAGGCGTCGTTGCGCGCGAAGTCCAGCCGAACCCAGTTGATCTCCGAGAAGATCGCCCTGTCGGCGAAGCGCAGCTTGGCGCGCGTCAGCGAGCCTTCGCTCGGCGAATACAGGTTGTCGCGATCGTCGCGCGCGCCACCCACGACCAGCTCGGCGATGTCCAGGTCGTCCAGTCGCAGCAGCGCGGAGTCCTCGGCCGCGATCTGGCTCGAGTAGAGGATCGAGGCGCGGGCCTCGACGCCGGCGGTCGCCGACCAGATGCTCGTCAGCCGACGCGTGAAGAGCAGGGACACGCCGTAGTCGCCGCGTTCGAAGGATGGTTCCTCGCGCCGCTCGCCGTGGATGGCCAGTTCCGCGTCGGTGGCCTCGCCGAATGTCCATGGATCCTGCAGCGCCACGCGGCCGGCCAACGACTTGTCGGATCCGTGCGTCTCCACGGAGAGGCTGCGGCCGGTGCCGAAGAGGTTGCGTTCGCGGGCCCCGAGGCGCAGGAAGGCGCCTTCGTAGGAGCCGATGCCCGGTTCGACGGAGTATTCGACGCTCGGCAATTCCTCCAAGGACACCAGCAGGTCGCGCGTCCTGGATCCATCCTCGCCGACCAGTTCCTGGCCTGGCGCGAGGTCGACCTTCTTGAACAAGCCGCTGCGCCACAAGGCGGAGGCGGTGTCCTGCTCGGCGGTCCGCGACCAGGGCGCGCCAGGCTCGAGCTGGACGCGGCGCGCCACGAACGACTCGCGCGCGTGCTCGAGGCCCGCGAAGCGCACCTCGCCGACGCGCACCTTCGGGCCCGGATCGAGCGCCAGCACGAACGAGACGGAGGCTCCGTCCTGCTTGCGCTCCACGATGGTGGCCTTGGCGTCCGGCCAGCCGCGCGACGCCACGAGTTCCTCGAGGGCCGCCAGCAAGGCCACCCCCGCGCGCGGCACGGCCACTTGGCCTTCGAAGTCGGCGCGCAGCGCCTCCAGCGCGGCTTGCTCGAGCGGCAGGCGATCGGAGTCGAGGATCTCCACCCGCTCGATGCGGTGGATCGGACCGCCCACGATGGCGAGCCGCAAGGTGGCGTTCCCGTCGACGATGTCGCGCGCCACGACGCGCGCGCTGGCGGACAAGCGGCCCTCGGCGCGCAGGTGGGCTTCGATGGCCTCCAGCGCCGATTGCACCTCGTCCTCCACGTAGGGCTGGCGGGCGGCGCCGAACAAGCCGCCTTCCAGCCCGAAGAAGGCGCGCAGCTTGGGCGCGGCGATGGGGGCGGGCTCGGCGCACTGCACGGCGACGAGGTCGACGCGCGGACCAGCCGCGATGGTGAAGGTGGCGACGGGCGGATTGGCCGCGCCGTCGTAGCGGTAGTCCACGCGCGGGTCCGCGTGGCCGCGCTCGCGCAGCGAGAGCTCCAGCGCGTAGGCCGCGTCGTCGACGTCGGACTTGCGGCCACGGCCCCCGGCGAAGCGCTCGAGGTCGGGCGCGACGATCTCCAGCGCCTCGCGGCGCGAGAAGGCCTGGTCGCCGCGCAGCTCGACGCGCACCCCCGCGGGTTCGCGGGCCGACCACCACGACGCGCAGCCGCCGCACAGCGCGGCGATGGTGGATGCCGCCAAGGCGCGCGCGACGACGGAGTTCATCGCGGCCTCCACGTGAAGCGCAGGCCCCAGTTCCAGTACTCCCACACGTCGCGCTCCGCGACGAGGTACATGGCCTGCGAATCGACCTCGCCGCCGAGGCGCAGGCTGAGTTCGATGGTGTCGACGCCGCGCCGCGAGGTGCGCGCGCCGCTCGACAATTCGACGCGCGACATCACGTCGTCGCCCTCGCCATCGCCGGGACCGCCCGACAGCCAGTCGCGCGCCACGTACAGCGCGACGCCGCGCGCCGCGCGTTCGCCGCTGCCGAAGGCCGTGCCTCCGGGCGGGCGGCCGGTCAAGAGGAGCAGCAGCAGGTCCTCGCGCGCCGCGGGCGGCGTGGAGCTCAGCTCGACCAGCGGGTCGTCGAGCGTTCCGCTGGCGGTGACCACCACGTCGTGCGAGAGGGCCTGCGCTCGCGCGGCGATCTCCAGCTCCCCCGTGTCCGGGCGCGAAGGCCGGAAGCGGATCGCGCCGCCTTCGATCTGCAGCATGCTGGCGGGCAGGTAGATGCGCGAGGGTTCGAAGCGCAGCTCGCCGGACAGGACGGGCAGTTCGCCGGTGCCCGAGAGGCGCAGGGCCGGAACCAGCCGCAGGCGCAGGAACTCGTTCTCCACGCGGAATGGCTGGCGCGCGTCGACGTCGATGGCGAACGACAGGCGCGCGAGGAACGGCCCCTCGAGGCGGAACCAACCGTCCTTGCCTTCGCCGCGCCAGGCGCGCGGCTGCAGCGCGAAGGCCAGCGGATCGAGCGGCTTGCTCCAGCGACCTTCGACGAGGACCACCTTGCCCGACAAGCTGGGCGCCTCCGTGGTGCCAGTCAGGCGCAGCCGCGCGTCGGCGCGCGCCGTGGCGTGGCGCGTGCGCATGAAGAGCAGGTCGTCGCCCGCCAGTTCGGCGTCGATGGTGGGTGGCTTGGTGCTCCAGTCGAGCGTCCCCGACAAGGCGAACGGCGCGCCACCCAGTTCGCCGCGCGCGGACTCGAGCACCAGGCGCTCTCCCTCGAAGCGCAGGCGCGCCTGCAGGTCGGACACGGGCGGCGACTGGGCCGCGAGCCTGAAGCCTCCGCCTTCGAGGTCGACGACGCCGGAGGGGCGCGGCGCGCGCAAGGTACCGTCGATCCGCAAGGACGCGCGCACGCC
>JBEBCR010000029.1:0-4101 GCA_041157565.1 Planctomycetota bacterium
CGGAGCTGCTGCGCCGCTGGCAGGACGACGACGACCACGACGCGCTCGACGAGCTCCTTCGCCAGGAGGTCGCCGCGGTCGCGGCGCGGCTGCGCGCCAAGGGGCGCGGCATGCTGCGGCCCTCGGTCAGCGCCAGCGACCTCGCGCAGGAGGCGGTGTTCCGCCTGCTGCGCCTTGAGGACGCGCCCGAGTTCGCCGAGCCGGCGGCATTGCGCGCGTACTTGTGGACGGCGGCCTGGCGGTTGCTCGTGAACAAGGCGCGCGGTCGCGGTCGCGATCCCGTGCGCATCGACGCCCAGCAGTCGCGCGAGTTCGCGCTCGCCATGCCTGGCGCCGGCGGCTTGTCGCAGGCCGAGCGCGCCGACCAGGCGCAGGCGATGGAGGTGCTGCTCAACCTCCTGCGCGCCGAGGACCGCGAGGTGCTCGAGTCGATCTACTTCCGCCACGAGTCCATCGAGGCCTACGCGGCGCGCCACGGCATCGCGCGCTCCGCCGCCGACATGCGCTTGTCTCGCGCGCGGCGCAAGCTGGCCGAGAAGATGGCCGACTGGGACGACGTCCTGCGGTGAGCCGGGTTCAGCGCCCGCCCAAGGCCTCGATGCGGCGCAGGATGTCGAGCGCCGAGGGCCGGTCGGCGTGGTCCTTGCCCACGTGCGACCAGCGCACGACGCCCTGCTTGTCCAGCAGGAGGCACGACGGCACGGCCACGTTGTCGCGGATGCCCAGCGCGTCGACGAGCCGCAGGTCGGCGTCGTAGAGCATCGACCAAGCGGGCTTCTCGCCGTCGCCGAAGGTCAGTTCCCACGCGTCGAGGAAGGCGTCCAGTCCGTCGCGCGGCCCCGGGTAGACGAGGCACACCTCGGCGTCGAGCGCCGCCAGGCGCGCGCGTTCCTTGCCCAGCGCCTTCAGCTGCGCCGTGCAGTACACGCAGACCTGCCCGCCGAAGCCGCGCAGCACGACGAGCAGCACGTTGCGCCTTCCGCGCAGCTCGTCGAGGTCGAAGGGCTCCGTCTCGCCCGCGCGGGCGAAGCGCGTCAGGGGCAGTCGCTTGCCCAGGTGGTCGCCGGGCTTGGCGACCTCGTCCGGACGCAGCAGCGCGACGCTGCGTCCGCGCGCCACCTCGTAGCCGTCGCGTTCGCCCCAGTTGGCCGCGGTTCCGGTGCCGTAGAGTTCGACGAGCTGCGGCAGGATGTGCAGCTCGTGCTCGGTGAAGGGTTGCGCGCGCGCCGGCGGCGGCGTCGGGACGCCTTCGAGCTCCGCGCGCGTCGCCGCGTCGGTGGCCGTGAGCGGCGCCGAGGCCGGCTGAGGTTGCGGCGGCGAAGACAGCTCGGCGAGCCAGCGTTCGATGGTCGCGGCGTCGAGCGTCGCGGGCGCCTCCTCCGACCACGAACCGTCGTGGGCCTTCCTCGGCCGCGGCGGGTCGTAGGACTCGACGCGCCAACCCGCGCCCTGCGCCCAGCGCCAAGTCCCCGCCAACGCGCCATCGCGCGCCAAGCCCTGGGCCAGCACGCGACCATCCAGGTCGCAGGCCTGCACGAGGCCGTGCGCGCGATCGTCGACGAACGTCGCCGCCAGCATCGTCGAGCCCGCGCCATGCCAGCCGATCCACAAGCCCTGCTTGCCGCCCGCCGACAGCGCGCCGGCCCTGCGCAGCAGGCCCGCGTCGGCCTCCTCCGCGCTGTTCGTCGCCGCTCGAGACCGCTCGACGACGAGCGCGACTCCCGCCGGAAGGGGATAGCTCGCGCGCGTCCACGCGCCATCGGCGCCGCGCGACAGCCACTCGCCGGCCATGACGCCGCCCTGGTACTGTCCAAGCGCCTTGACGGCGCCCGACGCGTCGTGCGTGGTCCACAGCCCCGCGGGGGATCCGCGCTGGTACCAGCCGCGACGTTCGAGCGAGCCGTCGGCGCGCCGGAAGACCCACGGCCCGTGCTCCAAGCCTTCGTGGCAGGTGCCGGACGAGGCCAGCGAACCATCGGCGCGCCAAGCGCTCCATACGCCGGTCTTCATCCCGAGCTCGAAGCCGCCGCGCTGCTCGACGCTGCCATCGGCGCGCCACCAGGTCCACTCGCCGTGCTGCGCGTCGCCCTTGCACGGGCCCTCGGCCTGCTTCGAGCCGTCGGGGTGCAGGTGCGTCCACACGCCTTCCTGCAAGCCGCCGCGCAGCTGGCCGCTGGCCTGCACCGACCCGTCCGTCCGCCGCAGTTCGCCTTGCTGCGCGCATCCGACGAGCACGCAAGCCAGGAACCACCCCGTGCCGATCCGCATCACGACTCCTCCAGCGCGAAGCCCGTGCAGCGCACGGCGCCTTGTTCGGTCCACGCGTGGAAGCGCACGGGGCGTCCCGGGCCCACGAGGTGCGCGGGAGCGCGTTCGATGCGCGCCTTGCCGTCGGCGCCGGTCCATTCGAGCTGCGCGATCCCCTCGTCGAAGCGCAAGTGGAAGGACCAAGGAGCGAGTTCGCGGCGCTCCTCCAGCGCGAGCTCGACGTTCGAGCGCGACCACGCGCCGGCGTCGCTGCGCGCCAGCGCGCACCAGGCGAGTCGCGCGAAGCCGGACTCGGGCGCGATGCTCGCGGCCAGCACGCTCCCGTCGGCCCATTCCAGCGCGACGCCCACGGCGCGCGGCGGCGCCTCGTCGTCCGCGGCGTCCAACGAGAAGGCCAGCGGCTCGAGCGTCCCGCGCACGCCGCTTGCGCTGGACGACAACGCCAGCGGCTTGAGCGCCAGTCCCGCGCGGCACAGTCCGACGACGCCGGTGGAGTCCTCGTCGTCGCCGAAGGTGCCCGGGCCGAGCGTGCGCTCGAACCCGTCGAGCCGCTTGCCGAACGGGAGATCCGCGGCTCCGAACAGCTCGACGACGCGCGCCGGAGTCCGCGGCTCGAGCAGGCGCGGCGCGAGCGGCTCCGTACTCGTCTCCTTCGGCGCGTCCTCCAGGTTCGACCCGACTCCGGCCACGTCGGGCGCGTCGGCCCCCGGGCCGTCGGCGAGCATGAACCATGCGGCGGCGGCCAGCGTCGCGGCCAAGGCCGCGAGGGCGGGCGTCATCAGGCGCCTGGCCGCGGGCGCCGACGGCGGCGTCGCGCCGGAGACGGATGTCGTCGCGACACTCGCGGCCGTCGCGGTCGCACCTTCGGACGTCGTCCGCGCGCCTTCCAGCCAGCCACGCAGGTCGCGCTCCAGCTCGGCCGCGTCGGCCTGTCGCTCCTCGCGCTTCTTGGCCAAGGCGCGCAACACGATGGCCTCGAGCCGCGGGTCGACTCCCGGCGCATGCTCGCGCAAGGGCGCAGGTGGCGCGGAGAGGATGCGCTGGAACAGCTGCAGCGTCGTCGTCCCTTCGAAGGGCGGCTTGCCGGCGAGGCATTCGTACAAGGTCGCGCCGAGCGAGTACACGTCGCCGCGCGCGTCGAACTCCGCGTCGTCGATCTGCTCCGGCGCGGCGTAGGCGGGCGTGCCGCGGAACATGCCCGCCGCCGAGATGGTGGCGGCGCCCTCCGCCAGCGCGAGGCCGAAGTCGAGCAGCAAGGCGCGGTCCTGGCGGTCGAGGCGGATGTTGCTCGGCTTGACGTCGCGGTGCAGCACGCCCGCGGCGTGGGCCGCGTGCAGCGCGGAAGCCATCTCGGCGCCGATGCGCGCGGCCCGGCGCGGATCCATCCGCAGCCCTTCGCGAACGAGGCGCGCGAGTTCCTCGTCGAGTCCGGCCCCCTCGACGAGTTCCATGGCGAGGAACGCGATGCCGCGCTCCTCGCCGGCGTCGTGCACGGCGACGATGTGCGGATGCTTGAGCCGCGCCACGGCCAGCGCCTCGCGCTCGAAGCGCGCGCGCGTCGTGGCCGAGTGGCGCAGCTCGGGCCGCACGAGCTTGAGCGCCACGCGTCGCCGCAGGTACTGGTGCTCGGCGAGGTGCACCATCCCCATGCCGCCCTCGCCCAGCGGCTCGAGCAGCTTGTACGGCCCGATGGCCTCCAGCGCGGGTCGCGGCGGAGCATCGGCGCCGCGCGCCACGCGCTGGATCTTCTCGAGCTTGGCGAGCAGCTCCGCCGGGAAGTCCGGGTGCTCGGCGCAGAGCGCCGCGAGGTCGACGCGCTCGCCGCGCATCACC
>JBEBCR010000030.1:0-2775 GCA_041157565.1 Planctomycetota bacterium
GGCACCTGCGTGCTGTTGTCGACGCACGTGCTCTCCGAGGCCGAGCGCCTGTGCGACCGCATCGGGATCATCCACCATGGCCGCGTGCTCGCCTCCGGCAGCCTCGAGGACCTGCAGCGCCAGACCGGCGAGGAGTGGCTCGAGGACGTGTTCAAGCGCGTGGTGCTGGCGACCGACCCCGCCATGGAGGCGCAGTCGACTTGAGCGCGACTCCCCCGCAAGGCCGACGGCGCCGCGCGAGCGCGCGGCCGGCGCGTCCGGAGCCCGTGGCGCGGGCTGTGGGCGCGGGCTTGTCGCGACCGGCGCGCGCCGCGCGCGCCTTCGCCAGCCTCGCGCGCGTCGAGCTGCTGGCGGTGGTGCGCGACCGGCGCGCCATGTTCGCGGCCTTCGTGCTGCCGCTGCTGCTCTTCCCGCTCTTGTTCTGGCTGGGAGGAGCGTTCGAGCGCCTGGGCGAGGAGCGCATGGCTGCGCAATCCGTCAAGGTCGCGCTCGACCTGCGCGGCCTGCAGGGCGACGTCCAGGAGAAGCTGCGCGGGAAGCTCGCCGCCTCCGGCCCCATCGAGTTCGTGGAGGTCGACGCGGCCGCGCTCCTCGACTTCGACTTGTCCGCGCCCGCGGGCGAGGTGGAGCGCGAGCGCGCCGCCGCGCTGCTCGCCGACGGGCACGCGCTGCTCGTGGCTCGGGGGGGCGGCGACGGAGGCCCGCCGCGACTGGCGCGCTGGACGCGCAGCACCGACGAGACGGCGATGGAGGCCGATCGGCGCCTCGCCGAGGTGCTCGAGGACCTGCGCGTCGAGGAGCGCGAGCGCCGCATCGTCGAGGCGCTGCGGCTCGATCCCGGCGCGCGCTTCGCGGCCGAGGCGCGCGACGTCGCCGACCCGACCATGGCGCGCGGCAGGCAGCTCGGGCGCTGGGCTCCGCTGGTGCTGCTCTTCACGCTCATCGGCTCGGCCGCGTGGGTGGTGCTGTCGGCCTTCGCGGGCGAGCGCGAGGCGGGCACGCTCGAGACCCTGCTGGTGCAGCCGGTGCCGGGACGGCTCGTGGCCTGGGCCAAGTTCGCCGTGGTGGTCGCCGTGACGCTGGCGAGCCTCGGCGCCAACCTGCTCGGCTTCCAGATCGCCGTGCAGGCGGGGCTCGTCTCCGGCATGGCGGCCGACGCGCAAGCCGCCATCTCGCCGCTGAAGAGCCTCGCCACGGTGGCGGTGTTCCTGCCCTGCGTGCTCCTGACCTGCAGCGTGCTGTGCGTCGCCACGGCGCGCGCCAAGACCTTCCGCGAAGGCCAGAACCTGCTGCTGCCGCTGCTCCTCGCGCTGCTCGTGCCGATGGTGCCGCTGCCGGACTCGGACCTGGGCCTCAAGCACGCCGCGGCGCTGCTGCCGTTCGCCGGCGCGGCCTTGGCGGTGCGCGAGGTGCTGGGCGGCCAGCCGCTGGCGCACCTCGTGGCGCTGTGCGTCGCCTCGCAACTGGCGTGGAGCTTCGTCTTCGTGCGCAAGGTCGGCGACCTGCTCGACGGCGAGAAGGCCCTGATGGCCGGCGACGTCGAACGCGAGGCGCAGGCGCGCGCCGTGCAGTCGCGCCGCGCGCTGCGCTTCGCCTTGGCCGCCATCCTGTGCATCTACGTGCTGGGCGGCCTGCTGCAGGGGCTGGACGTCGCCCTGGGACTGGTGGCGACGCTGTGGGGCATCGCCTTGCCCTTCGCCTTGTTGTCGGCGCGCGGCACGGCGCGGCGCGCCAAGGAATCCCTGGCCGAGACACTGGGACTCGCCCGCTTCCCGCTGGCCGGCGTCGCGGGCGCGCTGCTCCTCGCGCCGGCGTTGGCGAAGGGCGCAGAGCTCTTGTTCCAGCTGCAGCAGGAAGTGCTGCCCTTGCCCGGCGGCCACGACGCCGAAGGCCCGCTCGCCGGGCTGTTCGAGCTGCCCACCTGGGCGCTGCTCCTGCTCGTCGCCGCCTCGCCGGCGATCTGCGAGGAGCTGCTCTTCCGCGGAGCGCTCTTGTCGGGCTTGCGCCGCGACCATGGCGCGGCCAAGTCGATCTGGATCAGCTCCATCCTCTTCGGGCTGGTGCACGCCTCGATCCACCGCCTCTTGCCGACGACGCTGCTTGGCGCGCTGCTCGCCGGCTTGGCGTCGTCGTCGCGCA
The DNA here is from genome assembly GCA_041157565.1 of Planctomycetota bacterium. Lineage (GTDB taxonomy): Bacteria > Planctomycetota > UBA1135 > UBA1135 > SXXH01. The sequence continues at coordinate 2,140 of JBEBCR010000030.1, forward strand.
GCCTGTGGCCGGCGATGGCCCTGCACGCGGCCTACAACGGGATCCTCGTGCTGCAGACGCTGGCGCTGCGCGAAGGACGGACGCTGGCGTGGCTGCCGGACTGGAGCCCGTGGCTGGCGTTGCCGGGACTCGCCTTGTGCGCCTTGGCGCACGGGCGCGCGCGCTCAGCCTAGGTGGGCTTGCTCGAGCGAACGCACGAGCAGCGCCACGCCGACGAAGCCGAGGATCGTCCCGAGCCAGGCCTTCCAGCCATGGCGCTCGCCGAAGAAGAAGCCCAGCGGCAGGGTGAAGAGCGGCGTGGTGGCGAACAACGCGGCGGCGGCGCCGCTAGGCAGGTCGCGCAAGGCCACGTGGTACAGCGGCAAGCCGATGATCGAACCGAAGAAGGCCGCGACGAGCAGCGACTTGGCGAGGCGCGCGTCGCGCCAAGGCGCGAGCAGTTCGAGGAGCGGACCAGCCGCGTCCTGCGTTCCGCTGCTCCTGCGCCACGCGGCCAGGATCGCGCCGAAGGCGAGCGAGCCGGCGATCCCGCCGGCCATGCGCACCACCGTGCCGCCCCACAAGGCCTGCTTGTCCATGGCCTCGCCGCCTAGCACCACCGCCACGGCCATGACGGTGGCGGCCGACGCGGCCATG
>JBEBCR010000031.1:0-4045 GCA_041157565.1 Planctomycetota bacterium
GGCTGGCTTGCCGCTGCGTGTTCTTCGAGACGAACGCGTCGAGGAGCAGGTGGTTGACGTGCGGCTTGCGATGGCGGAAGTCGAAGCGGAACGTCTGCACGGAGAAGGTGTGCCGGCAGGAAAGGCAGCGGAATCGCTGCACTTCGCGGCCGTCGCAGGCGCGCCAATACGTGCCGTGGCGCTGCCACGCGAACGAGGTCGAGTCCTTGCAGTCAGGATGAGGGCAGCGTTCTGGTGCGAAGCGGGCCATGTCGTGCCGGCGCATTGCATGTGGCGCCGGGCCTCCGACCTACTGACGCTCGTCGCGTCCGCCGCGTGGCACCCCTGGCACGAAAAAGCCAACACCCAACTGGACCACCATCCCTAGAGGTCGCGGACGTAGCGGTTCTTCTTGTCCACCAGAATCTGCCTAGGCCTCCCCGGCCCATCCCCCGTCTCGAACGTCATCACGATGATCTCGTCCCCCGTCCTCACGAGGTGCGCCGCCCCGCCATTGATCTGCATCACGCCGCTCCCGCGCTCGCCTTCGATGACGTACGTCTCGATGCGCGATCCGTTCGTGTTGTCCACGATCAGGACCTTCTCGAAGGGCGCGATGTCGGCCTTGTCCATCAGGTCGCGATCGATGGTGATGGAGCCGATGTAGTTCAGGTCGGCCGCCGTGACCGTCGCCTTGTGGATCTTCGACCGGAGGTAGGTGCGCATGGCGTATTGGGGCGGAAAGCTACCGCTTGGAGGACTGTTCGGCCACATGCCGCGAGATGCAGTCGGAAACGCGCGCGAGGGCCGCTTCCAATTCGGCGGCTGGCAGGCCGCAGGCGATGCGCAGGTGGCCGGGGGCGCCGAAGAACTCGCCCGGCACGACGTCGACCTGCGCCTCCCGCACCAGCCGCTCGGACAGGGCCTGCGTGTCGGCGACGTCGCGCACGCGCGGGAACGAGACGAGGCCGTGAGTCGGCACGAACGCCTCGAGGTGGGGACAGGTGCGCAGCCATCGGTCGAGGATCGGCTTGGAGGCCTGTTGCAGTTCGCGCGCCTTGGCGCCGAGCTCTTCGAGGCGTTGCAGCGCGACCACGCCGGCCTCGAGCGTGGTGGTGGGCGGATCGACCCACAGGAGGTAGGTGGCGTCGCGCAGCTCGTGGCGACGGTGGACGAGGGCCTCGCCCAGGGCGACCCAGCCGAGGCGCAGCGGCCCGAGTCCGTAGGCCTTGGTCAGGCTCCCGATGGTGACGCCGTTGCCGGCGGCGCGGCAAGCCCAGGTGCGCTCGGACTCCGGCAGGAATTCCTGGTAGATGTCGCACGACACCAAGGCGCCGTCGCGCCGCGCGCAGACGTCGGCCAGTTCGCGCAGGCGCCCCGCGCAGAGCCATGCGCCGCTGGGGTTGTGGGTGTTGGTGAGGAAGGCGTGACCAGGCGAGTGGCGGTCGCGGCCGGCGTCGAGGGCGTCGGCGAGGTCGGAGGGCAAGCAGTCGTATTGGTTCGCCAGGCGTCGCGGCAGTGGCAGGGCCTCCCCGGCGAAGCGCAGGGCGAGGGAGCGTAGTTGCTCGTAGGAGGGCGTCTCCACCGCCACCCGCGCGCGGCCGAAGAGCCACAGCGCCACGGCGGCTAGGCCTCCCGAGGCGCCGGGGGTGGCGACCACGGCCTCGGGCGCGACCCCGAGGCGCCGGGCGATGGCGGCCTCGAAGGTAGGCAAGGCCGACTGCGAGGGGTGCGCGATGGCGATGCGCAGCGCCTCGAAGCTGGTCGCGGAGGCGTTGGGTACTCCGGAGTTGGAGAGCGGCGAGCGGGTGCGGGCCGACTCGGTATGGGCCCAGAACATGTAGGGGAAGGCCAGTCCCGGCGCGGGCGCGCCGGCAAAGGCATGCGGCGACAGGGCTCCCGTTCGGGTCGCAAGGCTCGTTCGCGGCTCGTCGGGGGCGTCCATGGCGGCAAGTCTAGCGCCCGGCACGGCGTTACTTGTTCGGCGCTCCCGCGCCAGCCGTCCGAGGGGCGGGAGGCTCCTCGAAGCGGGCGCGCGGGGGGTGTGGAAGTGCGCCGATGGATTGCGTAGGGTCGCCCGCGTCCTCGACGGCCGCGCGTCGCGAGGAGGCAGGAGCCGGCCGCGCGCCGGGCGGCGCCGCGCGCGTCGCAGGACCTGCTGTCCACGCGCACGAGCCTCGTCGCACGATCGAGCTTGCAACCGAGCACGGATCCGCAGCCAAGGATCCCCACACCAACCAAGCACAGCACCATGCACAGCCTTCCGTCCCGCCTCGTCCACTTGTGCGCCGCGCAAGGAATGATCTTCGCCGTCGCGGCCTTCGCGCAGGCGCCCGCCAGCGCGCCCGCGCAGGGCTCCGAGGGCGTCGAGTCCGCCACCGCCGCCGCCACCAAGCCCAAGCTCGAGCACGTGCGCGCCACGAGCGCGGCGAAGCTGACCAACCTGCCCGATCCCAAGGGCATCGTGCTGGCGACGGTCGAGAAGGACGCGGTGTTGCGCGTCGCCGAGGTGCGCGGCACCTGGTTGGCGGTCGAGCCGGCGGCCGGCATCCCGGTCTGGATCTTCGGCAAGTACCTCGTGGCCGAGGGCCAAGGCGACGCCAAGGTGCGAGGCACGAACGTGCGCATGCGCCCGTTGCCCAACACGAGCGCGGAGAGCTATCCGCTGCAGCAGCTGCTCAAGGGCGGCGAGGTGCTGCGCGTGCTCGCGCGGGGCGACGCGAAGAAGCCCCTGTCGGAGGATTGGGTCAAGGTGCTCGCTCCGGCTGGCACGACGGCCTGGATCGAGGCCAGCAAGGTCGGCGCGCTGCAGTCGGGCGGCGATGGCGCCGCGCTGCTCGCCGCAGAGCGCGCCAGCGCGCTCGCCAACCTGCCGCAGGTCTCGCTGCCCGCCTCGACGACCAAGGTCGCCTCCGCTGGCGGCGAGTCGAACAACGCCGGCACGACCACGGCGAGCGCCGCCAAGCCGAGCACGACGTCCACGACCAAGGACACCGGCTTCGCGCAGGCGGAGTCCCTGTACGAGGCGGCGCGCGCCAGCTCGACGCCCGACTGGGCCGCCGTCAAGTCGGCCTACGAGGCCTGCCTCGCCGCCAATCCCAAGGCCGCCAGCGCCGACACTGCGCGCGTGCGCCTCGAGGAAGTCGAGCTGCGGATGGAAGTCGAAGCGCTCGAGGCCGACAAGCGGCTGCGCGAAAAGGAGCGCGAGACGCAGCTGTCGGACGCCAAGCGGCGCCTCGCCGCCGCGTCGTTGTCGCAGGATCCGCTGTGGGGCCGCTTCCAGGCGCGCGGTTGGCTGGAGCTCGATCCGACCTCCGAGGCGAACGCGCCGCGCTACATGCTGCGTTTCGGCGGCAAGGCGGTGGCCGAGGTGGTCTGCGCCACCGGGCGCTTCGACTTGTCGCAGTACGCCGGCTACGAGATCGGCGTGATGGGCACCATCGTGCGCGGCGCCATCGGCGAGGCGGGCACGACGAGCGCTCGTCCCATGCGCGTGGACGCGGCGCGCCTCGAGGTCATCTCGGGCCGCATCGCCAAGCGCTGAATCGCCGCATCCCTGCGCAAGTCGCGCGGCCGTCCCCGCCAAGGAGCGCGGGCGGCCGCGCGCGCCTTTTCGCGCCGCGCTCGCGGCCGCGGCGCGCTCGCGCACTGCTATGCTGGAGCCCGCGAGGATCCCGCGCCCATGAAGGACGACCTGCCGCTACACCGACGCATCGCCGAGTTCTTCCGCCGCTTGTTCGCGGCCAAGTCGCGCCGCTACCTGTGCGACGATTGCAAGTGGGACTACGGCGCCGCCTGCAAGCGGCGCGAGCGGCCCAACGCCCTCGTCTGCCCGGACTACAAGCGGCGCTGATCGCCGCGGTGCCGTCAAGGATTTTTGACGACGCCCCCCGGGGAGGGTCAGGCCTCGCCGCGCGCCGAGAGCACCTCGCGGCGCAGCTCCGACAGCCGATCGGCCTCGATGGCCCCGCGCATGCGCTCCATCAGCCGATGGAAGTAGCGCAGGTTGTGCAGGGTGAGGAGGATCGGCGCCAGCATCTCCTCGGCCACGACGAGGTGGCGCAGC
>JBEBCR010000032.1:0-4353 GCA_041157565.1 Planctomycetota bacterium
CGCGCGTCTCGTGCACGACGCCCCCGCCGACGCTGAAGAAGCCCGCGCCGAACAGGCCGGGCGCGCCGCCGAGCACCAGGTCGGCGTCGAGGTCGAGGGCCGAGCCGTACAAGGTCTGGAAGCCGCCAGCGGCGAGGACGCCCGCGGGGAGCCAAGCGCCGCCCGAGAGCGCGTGGAGCCGCACGCTGCCGGAACGGAACACGACCGAGCTGTCCTCGGGCGCGCCCACCGCCAGGAGATCGCCGCGCAGCGCCACCGCCGAACCGAAGGCCGAGCCGGGCGTGGCGCCGACGAGCAAGGCTTCCTCGCTCCAGGTTCCGGCGCCGCCGATCCAGACGCGCGCGAGGTTCTCTCCGGGGGCGCCGACCACGGCCCGCGTCGCGTCGATGGCGACCGACGAGCCCAGTCGCGATTGGGCCTGCGCGCCGTCGAGGCGCGCGACCGGCTGCCAACCGACGAGGCTCTGCTCGTGGATCCACGCCGAGCCGGCGCCGTCGAGCCCCGCGCTGGCGCGCGACGGAGCTCCGGCGACGAGGCGCGCGCCGTGCAGCGCGACCGACGAGCCGTAGCGGTCGCCGGCTTGCGACTCGGCCGGCTGCACGCGCGCCACGAGGCTCCACGCGCCCGCTTGCGCGGCGTAGAGATAGACCGCGCCGCGACCGCCGTCCTCGCCGGGCGCGCCGATCGCCAGGCGCCCGTCGTGAAGCGACAGGGCCGCGCCGAACTCCGCGCCGCCGGCGGCGCCCACGAAGGAGGCGAGCAGCGTCTCGGTCGCGCCGGAAAGGTCGTAGAGGTGCACGGCTCCCGCGTCGGCGAGCGCGCCCGTGTCCTGCGCCGGCGCGCCCACCACGAGCAGCGCGCCGCGCACGTCGACGGCCGAGCCGTAGAAGTCGCCCGCGGCCAGCACTGGTCCGCGCACGCGCGACTTGAGCGCGTAGAGTTCGCCGCTCTTCTCGTACCAGCTGACGGATCCCACGCCCGACAAGGCACCCTCGTCGTCGGCCGGATCGCCCAGCACGAGGCGCGCGCCGTCGACGGCGATGGCGCGCCCCGTGCCTTGGAGGAAGGCCAGTTCCGCCGGGAGGATGCGCTGGGTCTCGGCCCAGTCGCCGGACTGGCCGCGCGCGCCGTGGCACAGGAGGAGGGAGGCCGCGAGGCCGAGGATCAGCGGGAGCTGGCTGTGGTTCATGGTCGAACGGGCCGCCGGCTGGGCCGGGCGGGAGTCGTGTCTTCGCCCACGCACGCGGGGCTGGATGCACGGGCCTCCCTTGACCCTGCAATTGTCCCCCATCCCGCGCGGGGCGCAAGTCGCCTTGCGCGCCTTCCGCCCCGTATGCTGCGCTCCAAATGGCCCGCGTCTTCCTGCTCGACGGCACCGCCCTCGCCTACCGCGCGCACTTCGCCCTGCAGCGCTCGGGGTTGACCACTCCCGAGGGCAAGCCGATCGGCGCCGTGTACGGCTTCGCCACGACGCTCAACAAGCTCCTCGAGCTCGAGCAGCCCGACGCCATCGGCGTGGCCTTCGACCCGCCGGGCGAGACCTTCCGGCACGAGCGCTACGAGGAGTACAAGGCCACGCGCCAGAAGATGCCGGACGAGCTGGTGCACCAGCACGACATCCTGCGCGAGCTGGTGCGCGCGCAGGGCATCGCCTTGTACGAGGTGCGCGGCTTCGAGGCCGACGACGTGATCGGCACGCTCGCGACGCAAGCCGCCGCGCGCGGCGACGAGGTCATGATCGTCACCGGCGACAAGGACCTGATGCAGCTCATCGGCCCGCGCGTGGCGCTGTACAACGTGTTCAAGCCGGGCGTGGACCTCGTCGTCGAGCGCGAGGAGGCGGTCAAGGAGAAGTTCGGCTGCGCGCCCGCGCAGGTGGTCGACGTGCTGGCGATCATGGGCGACGCCTCGGACAACGTGCCTGGCGTGCAGGGCATCGGCGAGAAGGGCGCGGCGAAGCTGGTGCAGGAGCACGGCGGCGTGGACGCGATCCTCGCCAACCTCGACAAGGTCAAGGGCAAGGCGCGCGAGCACATCGAGCGCGACCGCGAGAACCTGCTCTTGTCGCGCGAGCTCGTCACCATCCGCCACGACGTGCCGCTCGACCCGGGAATCGAGGCGCTGCACCCGGCTCGGCCGGACACCAAGCAGCTGATGGCGCTCTACCACCGGCTGGGCTTCCAGTCGCTGGCCGCCAAGGCGCAGAAGGCCGAGCGCGCGCCCGAGGCGCGCGACTACGTGCTGGTCTCGGACGCGGCGATCCTCGGGGCCATGGTGGAGGAGCTGCGGCGCGCGCCGCTCGTCGCCATCGACACGGAGACGACCGGACTCGACGCGCGCCGCGCCGCCATCGTGGGCGCCTCGTTCAGCGCGCAGGCGATGCGCGCCTTCTACGTGCCGTTCAACGCGGACCCGCCGGTCCTGCCGGGCGGCCCGCGCGCCATCCTGGAGGCGCTGCGGCCGCTGCTCCTGGATCCTGGCGTGGGGCTGTGCGGCCAGAACACGAAGTACGACTGGCTGGTGTACGGCGCCGCGGGGCTCGAGCTGCCGCCGCCTCGCTTCGACACGATGATCGCCAGCTTCTGCGCGCACGGCTCGTCGCGCCGGCACAACCTCGACGAACTGGCGCTGTCTTACTTCGACATCGCCAAGATCCCCACCACGGCCCTGATCGGCACGGGCCGCAAGCAGGTCACCATGGCCGAGGTCCCGATCGCCAAGGTGGCGGAGTACGCCTGCGAGGACGCGGACGTGACCTTCCGGCTGGTGGAGCCGCTGGCGAAGGAGCTCGCCGAGCACGGCGCCACCCGGCTCTTCGAGGAGCTGGAGATGCCGCTCGTGCCCGTGCTGGTCGCCATGGAGCGGCGCGGCATCCGGCTGGACACGCGGCTTCTGGAGCAGGCGGCCAAGGAGATGGAGGCCGAGCTGTCGGAGCTGACCGCTCGCATCCACCACATCGCCGGCCTCGAGTTCAACATCAACAGCCCCAAGGCGCTGGGCGAGGTGCTGTTCGAGAAGCTCAAGATCCACGAGGTCTCCAAGGCGCGCAAGCCGAAGAAGACGCAGACCGGCTGGGCGACCGACGCGGAGACGCTCGAGGGCGCCTACGGCGAAGTCGAGATCGTCAAGCTCGTGCTGGCTTGGCGCGAGCTGATGAAGCTCAAGGGCACCTACGTCGACGCGCTGCCCGCCTGCATCGACCCCTCGACCGGCCGCGTGCACACGAGCTTCAGCCAGGTCTCGGCCGCCACGGGGCGCCTCGCCAGCTCGGATCCGAACCTGCAGAACATCCCGGTGCGCACCGAGCGCGGCCGCGCCGTGCGCAAGGCCTTCGTGCCGCGCGAGCCCGACGAGCGCGGCGAGTGGACGCTGGTCTCGTTCGACTACAGCCAGGTCGAGCTGCGCGTCCTGGCGCACCTGTGCGGCGATCCGGGCTTCGCCAAGGCCTTCGCCGAGGGCAAGGACATCCACGCCGCCACCGCCGCCACCATCTTCGGCGTCATGCCGGAACTCGTGACGCGCGAGATGCGCTCGCAGGCCAAGGCCATCAACTTCGGCCTCCTGTACGGCATGGGCCCGACGCGCCTGGCGCGCGAGACGGGCATGGGCGTCCCGGAGGCGCGCGAGTTCGTCGAGCGCTACTTCGCCTCCTTCCCCGCCGTGAAGGGCTGGATCGAGCGCACGCTGGCGGCCGCGCGCCGCGACGGGCACGTCGAGACGATCCTCGGGCGCCGCCGGCGCTTCCCGGAGATCAACTCCGAGGATCCGCGCGTGCGCGTCTTCGCCGAGAACGCCGCGGTCAACACGCCGGTGCAGGGCTCGGCCGCCGACATCATCAAGCGCGCCATGATCGACATCGAGCGCGACCTGCCGGGCTCGGGACTCGCCGCGCAGCTGCTGCTGCAGGTGCACGACGAACTCGTGTTCGAGGTGCCGCTGTCGGAGCTCGAGCGCACGATCCCCTTCGTCCAGCGACGCATGGAGCAGGCGGTGCCGCTCAAGGTGCCGCTGAAGGTCGACGTGGGCCACGGAGCCAACTGGCTCGAGGCCCACTGAGGCCGCGCGTCAGGGCAGCCAGGTCGTCGACAGGCCGTTCGTCAGGTTGAACGTGCTCGGAGTGCAGAACGCGCTCGCGTTGCGGTACCACACCTGGTAGGTCCGCGTGGCGCCCGGCGTCGTCGCGCCCTTGATCGACACGGGGATGGTGCCGGTGGCGTTGGGGTACGTCGAGGCTCCGGCGACGTTCAGCGTCGTGCCGAGGCGGATGACGCTGCCCGCGGCGCAGCGCAGGCCGTCGCCGAAGGCCGTGCCGGCGCCCGAGGCGGCCTGCGTCGTGCCTTGGAAGTACAACGC
>JBEBCR010000033.1:0-4938 GCA_041157565.1 Planctomycetota bacterium
GCCGTTCCTGCGCACGCTCGGTCCCAAGCACCCCGGCACGCGCCTGCGACTGGGACCGACGACGCTGCTTGTCTCGCGCGGCCTCGGCGTCGTCGGCGTCCCGCTGCGCGTCGGCGCGCCCGCCGAGGTCGTGCTGCTGCGCCTGGAGCGGGCATGAGCGGTAGGTTGGCGGCGAAGAGCGGCGTGGTCTGGGTGGCGCGCGAGCGCCGCGCCGGCGGCGTGCGCGCGTACGACTTCGACGGCCGCTCCGTGGCCGACGAGTTCGTCGTGCCGCCGCTGCGCGCCACGCGCACGACGATCACCGGCCTGGCCGTCGACGCCGACCGGCGGCTGTTCCTCGTCGACTCCTCCGCGCGCAGCGTGCGGCGCTTCAACGCCTTCGGCGTCGAGCAGGAGGAGCTCCTGCGGGGCGAAGCCGACCTGCGCGATTCGTTCGAGCTGCTCGCGCCTCCGGTGGACGTGGCCGTCGACGGCGTCGAGAGCGAGGAACGCGTGGTCGTCGCCTGCGGCGGCGAACGGCGCCACGCGCTGAAGGTCCACGACCGCGACTGCCGCCTGCTGCACTCGCTGCGCCCGCTAGGCGATCCGATGGGGGTCTTCCACCACCTCGCCCGCGTCGGCGCGCGCGGACGATGGATCGCCGCCCTCGAGGGCGCCAAGGATCGCGTGCAGGTCTTCCGCGACGGCGAGTTCCACTACGCCTTCGCCATCCCCGTCGACCGCCGCGCGCCCGCGGCCCTGGTGGCGATCGAGCCGCTGGAGGACGGCTCCTTCGTCGCCCTGTCGCGGGGACCGGGCGGCTCCCACCTGCTGCACCTCGATCGCGCCGGAGCGTTGGAGCGCGTCCTCGCGGAGGGGGATGCGATCGAGGATCCGGTCGACTTGGTGGTGGAGGAGGGCGGCGCGGCGCCGCGCACGCGCGTCGTGGTGCTAGACCGCGAGGGGGCGCGGGTGGCGGTGCACACGTTGGAGGGGAGGATGCTCGGGGAGTTCGTGGAGGAGCCCTGAATCCGATGCTGGTCCCGTTCATTGTGCGCGACTGGTCCAATGCCGCGGCCCCGGTCCGCGTGCCAAGCGCCACGAGCCGCCCCTCGGACGCCGTGGTCGCGCGCCGCGCGTCGGTGGTGCCCGACGCGGCCCCGCGAGCTGCTTCGCTGGTTCGTGTCTGATGGTCGGGAGCTGGCGGCGCCCGGTCGTCGTGCTGCTCGTCCTCCTTTCCGCGCGAGGCGCCTCGTGGTGCTGGCGCGCCGCTCGTCCTGGTCGCGGGCCGCGTCGGGTGCGCGCCACCATCGGCGGCGCGCAGGCCGCGGCCTGGTGGGCGCGATCCACGCCCCGCACCAGGATGGACGCTCGGAATCGGCTCGCTCGCGGCAGCTTGGTGCGGATTTTCGTTCAAAAGCCCCGTGCCCGAGCGTCTGATCGTGCACAGCCAAAGGGGCCAGCATCCATGTCGTCGCTCCTCGCCGCCATCGACCTCGGCACCAACACCGCCCTGCTCCACGTCGCCCGCCTCGCCCTCGACGGCACCCTCGAGCCGGTCCTCGATCTCTGCCGCACCCCGCGCCTCGGCTCGGGCCTGGCGCAGAAGGGCGTGCTGCACCCCGAGGCGCGCGCCCGCGCGCTCGCGGTGCTCGCCGAGTACGCGCGGCGCATCGACGAGCTGGGCGTGCCCGCGGCCCAGGTGCGCGCGGTGGGGACGGCTTGCCTGCGCAATGCGCGCGACGGGGCCGAATTCGCCGCGGAAGTGCGCGCGCGCCTCGGCCTTGCGCTCGAAGTGCTGTCGGAGGCGGACGAGGCGCGCTTGTCGGCGTTGGCTGCGCGCGAAGCGGGAGTGGAGGCGGGCTGCGTGGTCGTCGACGTGGGCGGCGGCAGCACCGAGGTCGCTTGCGAGGAACTCGGGTTGCGTTGGTCGCGTCCCATCGGCGCCGTGGTGCTGACGGAGACGTACTTGGGCGACGCGCCGCTCCATCCGGGCGGATGGGACGCCCTGGAAGCGCATGCGCGCCAAGCCTGCTCGAGCCTGCCCGAGGGCCTGGCTCGCGGGCGCGATGTGGTCGCGGTCGGGGGCACCGGCGTGAACCTCGCCTGCCTGCACCTGCGCCTGCCGCGCTTCGATCCCCTGGCCGCCGAGGGCTGCCGCGTCCCGGCGGACGCGGCCCGCCGCATGGGACGGCTTTTGGCCGCCGAGCCCTTGCAGGCGCGCCTCGAGCGTCCGATGGAGACGGAACGGGCAGAAATCCTGCCGGCCGGCCTGGCTTGCTTGGCGGCCGCCTTGGAAAGGATTGCCGCCGCCGACGCCAGGACCACCACCCGCGGCCTGCGGCATGGGCTGGCCCGGGAAATCGCGCACTCCCTTCCCATGGGATGAAATGGAGATTCCTTCAGCAGGCGTTCGTTCGGCGGGGTTATTCCGCTCGGTGGAGGGTCGAATGACCCCCGAGAAATCCGCTTTGGTGGTAGCTTTGGGCCTGTCGGGATACCTCCTCTCCATGGTCCGCCCCTTCCGTGCCAGCCTGCTCGCGGCCATCGTCGCGGGCGCCTTCGCCACTTCGTGCGGCGGGGGCGACGCGCAGCCTGACTCCGGGGGTGCGGCGCCCATCGAGGGCCCGGGAGACGGGGCGCCCGGCGACGGTTCCGAGGGCGGTGGCGACCAGTCGGGGCTGCCCGACGAGGCCGACGAGGCTCCGGCACCCGGCCAGGGCGACGCGCCCGACGAACTCGACTGGGCCGAGCTCGACATGCAGGCCTCGGCGACCCTGCCGGGTTGGCGCTACCGCGTGCGCGCGGTGCCCGGCTACCCGGGCATGTGGGAATTCGTCGTCAACAACACCGGCTCGGGCTACGTCGAGCGCTTCCTCGTGCAGCCGGCGACCGGCTCCCAGGCCGCTCCGCTGCTCGTCGTGTTCCACAAGTACAGCTCCTCGCACGGCGACCTGCTGAACACGACCTTCCCGGCCGAGGCGGCGGCGCGCAACTGGCACGTCATGTCGCCCTTGGGCGCGCGCGGCAAGCACTTCGGCAACCTCGAGAGCCAGATCAACACGCAGGTCGCCATCGACCTCGTCATGTCCCTGTGGCCGGTCGATCGCCAGCGCATCTACGGCGTGGGCTTCTCGATGGGGGGCGGCGCGGGCGCCAACTACGCGGCGCGCCACGTCGATCCTTCGCGCGCCATGTTCGCGGCCTTCGTCAACCACACGGGCGGCATGTCGCTGGAGAACGTGTGGGCCAACGCCTACGACGACCAGGACGGCGACGACAACACGCCCAACGTGGGCGAGAACCTCGAGGCGCCCGACCTCCTCGAGTCGTACTTCGGCGGCACGCCGCTGCAGAGCCCGTTCGGCTACGCGCGCTGCAGCACGGTCGAGATCGACGCCGCGACGACGCAGGTGCTTCCCACCTTCGACTTCGCGCGCAACCTCGCCCACGTGCCGATGCTCAACTGGCGGGTCGCGAACGAGCCGCTCGAGACGCAGTACCTCGCCAACGGCCTGGCCCTCTTCCACCAGCACCAGGCGCCGCGCAATTCCGCCAACGCCGAGGTCGTCGCGCCGGGCAGCCTGCACCGCTGGAACACGCTAGACGCCGCGGCGGCCTGCAACTTCCTCGCGCAGCACGCCTTGACCGTGCCGACCTCGGGCGACCTGCTCGCCGACGAGGACGGCGTGTGGTTCCGCTTCGTCCTGTCGCAGCAGCAGCAAGGCGCCTTCACGCGGCTGCGCTGGCGCGTCGACGGCCAGAACCCGACCGGCAAGCTGATCGAGGTGCTCGACACGCACAACCTCGCGCGCGCGCAGATCTCGCCCGAGCAGGCCGGCTTCGCCTTCCAGGGGACCATGGTCGCGCGCCTGTCGGCCGCCGACGGCCAAGGCGACCACCTGCTCCTGACGGGCGTGCCCAACGCGCCGAGCTTCCTGCTGCGCGACGGCGCGTTCGTGCTGGCCGGCAGCTGGATCCACGATCCGCAGGCCCAGACATTGCTGCTCTTGGAGAGCGACCCTGGCCTGCACGAGTGGGTCTTCCAGCTGAACTGACGACGTCCGCCCGGCGCGACGCTGTCTAGTTTCCTTGACAGCTCGCCGGCCGGCGCGCGCGGCCTTCAGCCTTGCGCCGGCCAGCGCAGCGCGAAGCGCGCCCCGCCCAGCGCCGAGCGTCCGGCGACGGCGCTGCCGCCGAGCTCGCGCAGCGCCGCGGCGATGGAGGCCAGTCCGCTGCCGCGTCCATCGCCCTTGCTGCTGGCGCCGTCGCTGAACAGTCGCGCCGCCAGCGACGGGTCGATGCCGGGGCCGTCGTCCTCGACGAGCAGGCGCCACAGGTCGCCTTCGCGCGCGAGGCTCGCCACGATGCGTCCGCCGCGCCCCGCCAGCGCCTCGCGCGCGTTGACCAGCAGGTTCTGCAGCGCGCGCGCGGCCGCGTCGGGCGCGAGCGCGCTGTCGCGGCACTCCTCCGGCGCGGGCAGGTGCATGGCGAACTCGATGCGCGCCAGCGCGCAGGGCGCCCGCTCCGCGCGCGCCACGGCGTCGAGCGTGGCGTGCAACCCGGCCATTCCGTCGGCGCGCGACAGGGCGAGGCGCGAGGCGCGGCGGCACTCCTCGTCGAGCGAGGCTTCGAAGCGCGCGCGCTCGTCTTCCGGCAGGTCCCTGCCGAAGTGCTTGAGCAGTTCGTGCGTGCTCGACAAGGCGTGCAGCGAGTTGCGCAGGTCGTGGCGCCGCATGCGCTCGTCGTCGTCCTTGGGCGCCGGCAGCGGCGCCAGCGGCTCGCCGCCGCGCCCCAGCACCACCAGCAGGAAGAGCAGCGACTGCACCTCGGCGAGGCGCGCCTCGTCGAGGTCGCGGCGGCGCAGGAGCACCAGCACGCGCGCGTCCTCGCCCACGCCGGCCGAGCAGCGCGCCGAGGACTCCATCCACGCCGCCTGCTCGTCGTCCTCGGCCGCCA
>JBEBCR010000034.1:0-3087 GCA_041157565.1 Planctomycetota bacterium
CCGCTACTTGCCCAGCGCCTTCTCGATCGTGGCGCGCACCTGGTTGTCCATGTCCTCGACCCACTCGGCGCCGAAGTCGCGCTCGAGGAGGTCGCGCTCGCTGAACTCGTAGCGGCCGGAGCGCGGATCGAAGTCGAACTGGTAGTCGTGCTCGCTGCCGTCGTCCTCGGTGACCATGACGAGGACGATGTGGTTGGGGGCGTCGAGTTCGACTCGGAAGGATGCCATGGCTGGTTCGGGGGGCGTCGGACGGGGGACTGGCCGCGTGGAGAGTCTAGCCTGCCCGCATCGGGCGGGGCGCCGCGGGCGTAGGAATCGATGCTGGTCCGGCGCGGCCTCGGCGCTCGCCCGTGCAAGGCCGAGGCAAGCCGCCAAAGACTGCGACCGGCATCCGCCACCTCCGTGTAGCCTCTAGACCATGCGCCCCGCGCTCCTCGCACTCGCCGCCGCGCTGCTGTCCGCCTGCACCACCTGGCGGCCGGTGGAGAGCTTCGATGGCTGGACGCTGTACGCCCACGAGGACGTGAGCGCCGATCCCAAGCCTTGGGGCGAGGCCTACGAGCCCGCGCACGAGGTGGTCGAGCAGTTGTTCGGGCCGTTCGAGCGCGATGTGCGCGTGCACGTGCTGCAGGATGGCGCGCCGACGCCCTTGGGCGAGGGCGCCGTGCAGATGGTGCCCGGCATCGGCGCGGCGCGCGTGCGCGCCTGGCACACGCGCGGCGACGGCTTGTTCACTCCGCCGTCGGGCGTGTACGCGGGCTCGCCCGACGCGGGCACCGCGGCGCACGAGTTGGTGCACGCGCGCTTGGCGGAGATCGACCCGCACCTGCCCTTGTGGTTCGAGGAGGGCCTCGCCTGCGTCGTGGGCGACGGCATCCTGCACCAGGGCAAGTGGATCGTCGACGGCTACTCGTGCTGGCCGGTGCACGAGCTGCGCAACGAGACGCTGGACGACGACGAGCTGAAGAGGTTGTTGCGCGTGCGCGCCGAGCCCGACACGGACGCCCGGGAGAACGTGCTGGTGCACTTCGTCGGCTGGGCGATCGTGTTCGACCTCTTCCGCATGGAAGGCGGCCTGCGCCAGCACGAGTGGCGCGCGCGGTACAAGGACGGCATCGAGCTGCGCGAGGCGCGCGAGCGCCTGAACCGGTCCATCTCGCCCGACATCGAGGCCGCGTGGCTGCAACGCCTGCAGCACGCCGATCCGCGCGTGCGGCTCTCTACGTCGAAGGGCCTGTGGAAGCTGCAGTCGCGCGACGCGCTGGAGGCGCTGGTCGACCGGCTTGAGCTGGAGCAGGACCCCGAGGTCAAGGCGAGCCTGGCGGTCAACGCCTTGTCGGCGGCGGGCGAGACGCGCTCGGGCCGCGAACTGGCGCGGCGCATGTGGCGCCAGGTGTCGCCGGCGCTGCGCACGCTGGAGCTGTCGGATCCCGCCGAGACCAAGGCGCTGCGCGACTTGTATCGTTCGTTCCGCTGGAACGCGGACATCTCGACGCGGCAGGCCTTGGAAGGCCTGAAGCGCTTCTGGTCGGAATAGGCCGCGCATCCCGGGCCGGACGCGCTTGCGCCGTCGCGCGCGGCGCACCATGCTCGTGCTCCATGGCCCCGTGCACGCCGCAAGCCGCCCCGCAGCCAGACATCGTGGTGGAGCGCCCCGTGGTGGAGCGCCCCGCGGAGCAGCAGCTCGAGCGGCGCGAGGAGCCGGCACGCGTGCTGGCCGGATGGGACAAGGGCTTCGTGCTGCGCTCGGCGGACGGACGCCACGAACTCGCCATCCACGGCCTGCTGCAGGCGCGCGCGCGCGCCTTCGACGGCGCGGACGAGGCGCGCGACGACGACATCGACCTCGCGACCATGCGACTGGAGCTCGAAGGCCGCCTCGACGGGCGCTGGATCTTCCTGCTCGAACCGCGCTTCGACGCGTCCTCGACCAAGGTCGACGAAGCGTGGCTGGGCGTGGACCTCGGCGAGTCGCGCAGCCTGCGCGCCGGCCGCATGAAGGTGCCGCTTGGACTCGAGGAGATGCAGCCGCGCCGCTGGCGCGACTTCGTGCAGAAGTCGCTGCTCGCGCAGTTCGTGCCCGGCGAGGACCACGGCGTGGGCTGGTTCCAAGGCTCGAAGACGACGCCTTGGCAATGGGGCGCCACCGCCACGAACGGCACGGGCGGCGCCGAGCAGGACGACGCCAAGGAAGTGGCCGCGCGCGTCGTCTGGCGTCCATGGACGCTCGAATCGCACGCCTTGCGCGGCCTGCAATTCGCGCTGGGCGCGAGCTTCGGCTCGGGCGAGGCGGACCTCGGCGGCAAGGACCTCGTCAACGAAGCCGGCGTCGCCTTCGCCAGCCTCGACGACGACGCGCGCCTCGACGGCGAGCGAGCGCGCGTCGACCTCGAGGCGGCGTGGAGCCATGGTCGGCACGAGGCGCGCGTCGAGTGGCTGCGCCAGGCGGCGGACCTGTCGGACGGCGTGCTCGCGGACGAGGCGGTGGCGCAGGGCTTCAGCGCGATGCTGTCGCGCATGCTGACGGCGCACGAGAAGGGCCTGTACGGCTTCGCGGCGGACACCCCGCTCGACGACGCGGGCGCGTGGCAGGTGGTGGCGCGCTGGACGCGACTCGACCTGGGTTCGGGCTGGACGGCGTCCGGCGCGCTGGACGCCGCCTCCGATCCGGGCTTGGTCGATTCGTTCGACCTGGGCGTCAACTGGTGGGCCGGGCCGAACACGGTGCTGCGGATGCACGCGGTGCACACGCGCTACGGGGACGCGATCGACATCGGCGGAGAAGACGTCGACGCCGAGGACGCGCTGCTGCTGGGCTGGCAGCTGCACTTCTAGGCGCCAAGCCGCGTCCGCGGCGCTAGACTGCGCCTTCGCGAGATCCCCCCCCGCCGCCCGCGCGGCCACGCCCAGCATGCAGACCTCCGCCACCGCGTCGAAGCACCACGACCACAGCGCGCACATCGAGCATTACAGGAAGGTCGGCGACCTCGTCGACCAGTGCATCGACCTGATGCTCAACCTGCGCCAGTCGGGGCACCCCGGCGGGTCGCGCTCGAAGGTGCCGCTGCTCGTGTCGGCCACGCTCGG
>JBEBCR010000035.1:0-6468 GCA_041157565.1 Planctomycetota bacterium
TCGTGGCGCGCGTCGACGCCGCGGCGCGCCAGCCGGCGCCGCCCGACCCCACCGTGCGCATCAGGACGATCGCGCAGATGCTGAACAACGCCCAGAAGGCCACGGAGAAGGCCGTGCTCGAGGGGCTCGACGAAAACGACAAGGAGACGGCCGAGAGCGTCCGCGAGTGGATGTTCACCTGGGACGACCTCGCGCGACTCGACAAGAAGACCATGCAGAAGGTGCTCGGCTCGGTCGAGACGCGCACGCTGGCCGTGGCTCTCAAGGGTTCGCAGCCAGCGATCGAGGCCAACGTCATGGCCAACCTCTCCAAGCGCGTGCAGGCGATGGTCAAGGACGAGCGCGAGCTCGCCGGGCCCATGCCGATGAGCGAAGTGCTCGTGGCGCGCGGCGAGGTGCTCAAGGCCGCGCGCGCGCTGCTCGAGAGCGGCGAAGGCGCCCCCGCCGGCGCCAAGGGGGAGGAACTTGTCGCCTGAGCCCGAGCAAGGCGCGCTGCGCCTCTCCGAGCGTCCCGCCGCCGTGCGCATCGCGCGCGGCGACGCGCTGTCCATGCTGGCCGAATCGGCCCGCGCCCAGGTGGCCTCGGCGCGCGCGCAAGGCGTCGCCGAAGGCGAGGCGCGCGCGATCGCCGGCGCCGCGCGGGCGCTGGAGTCCGCCGTCGAGGCCTTCGCCGCCGCCGCCGCGGAGCGCGAGCAGGCGCTCGCCCGCGACTCGATCGAACTCGCGCTCGCCATCGCGCGCCGCATCCTGCGTCGCGAAGTCGACGCCGGACGCTACGACCTCGAGCGCATCGTGCGCGAGACGCTGGCTGCCTCCGGCGCCGGCCGCGGCGCGTGCGTGGTGCACCTGCACCCCGACGACCTGGCCACGCTGCGGGGCGTGCCCTTCCGCGCCGGCACCGAGCTGCAGGCCGACCACGAGGTCGCCCGCGGCGAGGTCCACGTGACCACCGCGCGCGGCACGATCGTGCGCGACATCGACGCGGCGCTCGCCTCCATCGCCACGCGCCTCGCCGAGGAGGCGTCGTGACGCGCCTCGACCTCGCCCGCGCGACCGCCGTGGTCGACGCCGCCGCGCAGCCCGTCTTCCGCGGGCGCGTCGAGGAGGTGTCCGGCGTGCTCGTCTCCGCGCACGGCGTTCCGGCCGCGGTCGGCGAGCTGTGCCGCATCCATCGCGGCGACGGCTCGCAGACCGACGCCGAGGTCGTGGGCTTCCGCGGCAACGCGACGCTGCTGATGCCGCACGGCGACGTGGCCGGCATCGCGCCCATGCAGGAGGTCGTGGCGCTCGGCCGTTCGTTCAGCGTGCCCGTCGGCGGCTTCCTCCTCGGACGCACGCTGGACGGCTTCGGCAAGCCCATCGACGGCCTCGGCGAGCTGCCGCGCCGCGAGACGCGCCCCGTGCGCGCCGACGCGCCGGATCCGCTTTCGCGCCCGCTCATCGACCAGCCGCTGCAAACCGGCGTGCGCGCCATCGACGGCTTGAACACCATCGGCAAGGGCCAGCGCCTCGGCATCTTCGCCGGTTCCGGCGTGGGCAAGTCGACCCTGCTCGGCCAGGTCGTGCGCGGCACCGACGCCCAGGTCGTGGTCGTGTGCCTCGTCGGCGAGCGCGGCCGCGAAGTGGCCGGGTTCGTGCACGATGTCCTCGGCGAGGAGGGTCGCGCGAAGTCGGTGCTCGTCGTCGCCACCTCGGACAAGGCCCCCATCGAGCGCTGGATGGCGCCGTTCGTGGCCTGCACGGTCGCCGAGCACTTCCGCGACCAGGGCCTCGACGTGCTGCTCGTCATGGACTCGATCACGCGCTTCGCCATCGCCGCGCGCGAGATCGGCCTCGCCGCCGGCGAACCGCCGACCGTGCGCGGCTTCCCGCCCAGCTTCTTCGCCACCGTGCCGAAGATCGTCGAGCGCATGGGCCGCACGACGAAGGGCACGATCACGGGCTTGTTGACCGTGCTGCTCGACGCCGACGACCCGAACGACCCCGTCAGCGACACGCTGCGCGGCCTGCTCGACGGACACCTGTACCTGTCGCGCCAGTTGGCCCAGCAGGGCCATTGGCCCGCGATCGACGTGCTGGCCTCGTTGTCGCGACTCATGCCGGCGCTCGCCGACGCCAAGCACGTCGCGGGCGCCACCGCCGTGCGCTCGTGGCTGGCCGCCCACAAGGAAGGCAAGGACCTCGTCGAGATCGGCGCGTACAAGGGCGGCGCCAACCCGCGCCTCGACCAGGCGCTGGCGCGACTCCCGGCCATCGACGCCTTCCTGCGCCAGGGCGTGCGCGAAGGCACGAGCCTCGCCGAGACCAAGGAGCTCCTGGCCCTGGTGGCGCGCGGCGCGCCCGGAGCCTGAGGAGGAGGCGCATGGCGTCCAAGTTCCACTTCCCGCTGGCGCGCCTCCTGCGCGTCAAGGAGATCGAGGAGAAGGCCGCGCAGGCGCGCTACTCCGAGGCCGACCTCGCCGCGCGCGCCAAGGAGGAGTCCGCCGCCCGGCGCGCCAACGAGGCGCTCGCCGCGCAGGCGCAGCTCCTCGCGCTGCAGGGGGAGGGCGTGGTGCGGGTCGAATCCGTGCTGGGCTCGCTGGGCCTCGTCGACGCCGCGCGCCGCCGCGCGGAGGCGGAGCGTCAAGTCGCCTTGACGGGACGCTTCCAGGCCGAGCAGCAGCGCGTCGCCTGGGTCGAACGCCGCCGCGACGTGAAGGGCCTCGAGAAGCTGCGCGACCGCCGCCGCGAGGAGTTCCTCGCCGTGCGCGGCGCCATCGAGGCCGCGCTGATGGACGAGACCGCCGCGCTGCGCCACGCGCGCCGCGCCGCCGAGGTCGCGCCCGCCGCCGAACAAGCCGACAAGGAAGACTGACCATGATGAAGAACATCCTGCTCGTGGGCGCCGGCCTCGTGCTGTTCGCCGGCTCGTTCGCCGGCGTCGCGCTGGTGTCCGGGCGCCATCCTTCGGAGATCCCGGGACTGTCGTGGATCGCGCGCAAGCCGATCGAGCCTCCGGCGCCCGCGCCGCTGCACGAACTGCCCGCGCCGCGCAAGGCGCCCGTCGAGGGCGAAGCCGCCGAGCCGCAGCGCGTGGAACCGGCGCTCGCCGGCGCCGGCGGCCTGCTGGGCGCGTTCGTCATGCCCGCGCCCTACACCGCCTCCGAGATCCACGAACTGCAGCGGTCGCTGCGCAAGGCGCTCCTCGACGCGCAGTCGCGGCTCGCCGACGTCGAGCGCCGCGAGAAGCGCGCCGCCGAGTGGGAGCAGTCCGTCGAGCAACGCCGCGGCGAATTGTCGCAGCTGCGCACGCTGCTCGAACAGAAGGAGTCCGAGCTGCAGGGTCGCGAGATCGCGCTCTTCAAGGAGGCGCGCGCCAAGGACGAGCGCGACGAAGCCTCGTGGAAGGAGATCGCCGGCTTCTTCGAGGAGGGCGACGCGGAGGAGCTCGGCGCGCGGCTGGCGGAGTTCGAGCCCGAGCAGGCGGCCAAGATCCTCGGCCATCTCGAGGACGCGCGCGCGAGGGAGCTCGTCAACACGCTGCCCAAGGACAAGTACAAGGCCTACCTGGAGGCCTACCGGGCCCGCAAGGGCTACTGAAGGCCGTCCGGCGGCCGCCGGAGCCCGCGTTCCCGCCGCGAGGAGGCCAACGGGGCCTCCTCGTGCCGTTTCCGGCACGAACGCGGCGCGGACGTGCCGAGCCGCCGCTCAAGGTTTTCCGGGTTCCGGTCGAACGAAGCTCGGTAGCCCCATGTCCACGCCGAAGTTGACCCCGGAGGAGCTCGACGCCCTCGTCTCGCTGGCGCGCGAACGCGCGGCGGAGGCGCCCGTCGTCGAGCCGCGCGACTTCCGCGCGCCGCGCCGCTTGTCGGTGGACCAGTTGGCGCACATGGTCTCCTCCATCGGGCGCGTCCTGCCGGAGGGCTCGTCGCACCTGTCGAGCTGGCTGCGCTGCGACTGCAAGCTCGAGGCGCAAGCACTGGTCGAAAGCACGCTGGACCTCGCCACGGAGGCGCTGGCCGACCCGACCTGCGCCTTCGCGCTCGACTGCGGCGGCGAGGAAGGCCTGCTCCTGTGGGACGCCTCCGCCGCCGTCGCGGCCGCCGAATGCGCGTTGGGCGGCTCGCCCGCCGCCGACCTCGCCGGTCGCGCGCTGACGAACATCGAGGCGCGCATGGTCGAGCAACTCCTCGCGCCGCTCGCCAAGTCCTGCGCCAAGGCGCTGGGCGGCGAAGTCAAGTCGCTGCGCCACCTGCCCGACGCGGCGGCGGCGCTCAAGCTGCGCGGCGCCGCCGGCGGCGCGGGCCGCGTGCTCTTGCAGCTCGCGCTCGACTCGAACCTCGGTCCGTCCTCGCTGCGCATCCTGCTGGCGAAGACCAAGGCTCCGGAGCTCCCCTCCGCGGCGCTGCCCGCCAAGGGCGCCAGGCAAGTCCTGCCGCCGGCGCTGGGCGCGGTGGACGTCGGGCTCGGCGTGCACCTCGGCGACGTCGAAGTGCCGCTCGCCGACCTGCTGGCGCTGGAGGTGGGCGACGTCATCCCGCTCGAGCTCGAGCTCGACGGCGTGGTCGACGTCCACGTCGAAGGACGCCGTTGCATGACGGCGCGCATCGGACACCACCAAGGGCGCCTGGCGCTGCGCATCGCTTCGCTCGCGGCGCGCGAGCTTTCCATCTGAGCACGAACATGAAGAGCACCGACGACACGACGAGCAGCCTGGAGTCCGCCATCGACGCCGCCACCGAGGCGGTGCGCATCACGGCATCGAAGCTCGATCCCCTGCCGCCGGGCGCGCCGGGCGCCGAGCAGCTGGGGCTCGACGGCCTGCTGGCGGTGCCGGTCAAGGTCACCGTCGAGGTCGGCAAGTCGAAGATCCCGCTGGGAGAGCTGGTGAAGCTCGCCCCGGGCTCGCTCGTGCCGCTCGAACGCGAGGCGCACGAGCCCGTCGACGTGCTGGTCAACGGCAAGGTCGTGGCGCGCGGCGAGGTCGTGACCATCGACCGCCGCTTCGGCGTGCGCATCACCTCGGTGCTGCCGGGCTGAACGCCCGCGCCCGCCACGACTACAGCCCGAAGCTGCCCGCCTTCGCCGCTCCGGCGGCGAAGCGCGCGGGATCGAAGAAGCGCGCGTCGAAGGCCGTGCAAGGATCGCCGGCGAGCAGCTGCGCCATGCCGGCGCCCACGCCCGGCGCGAGCTTGAAGCCGTGGCCCGAGAAGCCGACGGCCACGAAGAGGTTCGAGAAGCCCGGCGCGCGCCCGAGCAGCGGCTGCCCGTCCGGCGACAGCGTGTACAGCCCGACGAAGGACTGGCGCTCCGCCTGCCGCTCGTACTCGGGCAGGCGCTCGACGAGGCGCTCGCGCGCCCAGCGGCGGAAGTCCTCGCCCACCACCTCGTCGACGCGGTCGGGATCGGGCACGGTCTCGTCGCGCAGGTGGTCCATCGCCCCCACGCGCGTGCGGCCGGCGTGCCCTTCGCAGCGCGCGTAGGCGCCGCCCTCGAGGTCGAGCAGCACGGGATGCGCCGCGCGCATGGCGACGACGCGCGACGAGCTCCAGCGTTCCATCCCGGCGTCCGCGATGGTCGAGAGCGCCTCGACGGATTCGGGCGCGGGACGCGGCGGTTGGGCGATGGCGTACTGCTCGGGTCGCACGACGCGCAGCCCCGCCTCGAAGCCGGTCGAGGAGAGCAGCGGACCGGCCCACGGCCCGGCGGCCACGACGACCTGGTCGGCGATCCAGTCGCCCTCGCTCGTGCGCACGCGCGCGACGCGCGCGCCCTCGCGCTCGATCGCCAGCACGCGCGCGCCGAGGCGCGTGACGGCGCCCGCCTCGCGCGCCACGGCGGCGAAGGCTTCGCAGGCGCGCAGGGGATCGACGCCCGCGCCGGCGGGTTCGTGGCAGCACAAGGCCTCGTCGGCCACCTGCACGCCAAAGCGGCGCCGCGCCTCGGCCCCGCCGACGAGCTCCGCCTCGACGCCGCAGGCGACGAGCAACGCCGCGTTGCGCTCGACGAGCTCGCGCGTGCCGCCGGCGCGCGGCCCGCCGATCGTCAAGACGCCTTGGCGCTCGAAGCCGATCGGCCGGCCGACGAGGCTCTCGAACAGCGACCACTCGCGCAGCGACTCGTGCGCCAGGCGCACCAGCGCCTCGTCCGAGTAGAAGCAGCGCAGGATGGCGCCGGAACGACCGGTCGATCCCGCCGCCAGCCCCGACTTCTCCAGGAGCACCAGCGGCGCCTCGAGGGGATCGCACAGGTGCGCCGCCGCCTTGGCGATGGCGGCGCCCATGATCCCCCCGCCCACCACGAGGATGCCGGCCTTGCGCGCCGTGTCGGCGCTCATGGCGACGTAGCGCGGCGCAAGGCTGCGCGGGACGTCATTGCGGGGACGGCATGTCGCGGCGCGCCAGTTCGTACAGCGCGCCGTAGCCAGCCGAAAGCAGCGGCAACCCGACGAGGAACAGGCCGATGCACAGGAGCAAGATCGTGGCGATG
>JBEBCR010000036.1:0-5886 GCA_041157565.1 Planctomycetota bacterium
GCGCTGCTCGTGGCGAGCTACGGCGAGATCCTGCGCCAGGACGTGCTCGACCTCGCGCCGCGTGGCGCGTGGAACGTGCACGCGTCGCTGCTGCCGCGTTGGCGCGGCGCGTCGCCGATCCAGGCCGCGATCCTCGCGGGCGACGCCGAAACCGGCGTGTGCGTGCAGAAGATGGTGCTGGCGCTCGACGAGGGCGACGTGGTCCACGAGCTGCGCGTGGCGATCGGCCCGCGCGAGACCGCGGGCGAACTGCTGGCCCGCTTGGCGACGCTGGGCGGGCGGGCGGCGGTCGAGGCGCTCGACCTCGTGGCCTCGGGCGCCGCGCGGCCGTCGCCGCAGGACCCCGCGCGCGCCACCTACGCCGCCAAGATCCGCAAGGAGCACGGACTCGTCGATTGGACGAAGGGCGCCGCCGAGATCGATCGGCTGGTGCGCGCCTACGCGCCTTGGCCCGGCGCGCGCACGACGCTCGCCGGGGCCGAGCTCGGCCTGCTCGACTGCCCGCCGCGCGAGTTGCCGCAGGGCGCGGACGCGACGCCCGGATCCGTCGCGCCCACCAAGGAGGGGCTGGTGGTGGCCTGCGGCTCGGGAGCCGTGCTGCTGGCGCGCGTGAAGCCCGCCGGCAAGGGAGCGATGGACGGCGCCGCCTGGGCGCGCGGCGCGCGGCTCGAGCCCGGCGCGCGCTGCGGCTGAGGCGCGGCCCCGCTTTCGTCAAAACGAATTGACAGGCCGGCCGGACTGGGCGGATCCCCGGCCCTCGTGCGGCGCCCGAGGCGGCCGCGGTCGCGCGCCACGTCCCGCGCGGCGGCCGCGACTCGCGCGAACGAGGGGAAATCCCCATACTGTCGCGCCCGCGCGCGCAGCGCGCGACCGGAGAACGCCCATGGCCACCCGCCCGAAGTCCAACTCCTCCCGCGTCGTCAACGTCGGCTTCACGCAGATGCGCTGCGTCGAGGACGTGGCGACCAACCGCAGGCACCAGGCCGAGCTGATCGAGCAGGCGGCCAAGCGCGGCGCGCAGATCGTCTGCACGCAGGAGATGTTCACGAGCCAGTACTTCTGCCAGGTGGAGGACCACCGCTTCTTCAAGCTGGCGGAGACGATCCCCGGGCCGACGACGGACCTCTACGCGAAGATCGCGAAGAAGCACGGCATCGTGGTCGTCGCCAGCCTGTTCGAGAAGCGCGCCAGCGGGCTCTACCACAACACGGCTGCGATCATCGACGCGGACGGCTCGCTGATGGGCGTGTACCGCAAGATGCACATCCCCGACGACCCGCTGTACTACGAGAAGTTCTACTTCACGCTGGGCGACCTCGGGTTCCGCACGTGGAACACGAAGCACGCCAAGATCGGCGTGCTGATCTGCTGGGACCAGTGGTACCCCGAAGGCGCGCGCCTGACGGCGCTGCAAGGCGCGGAGATCCTCTTCTATCCGACGGCCATCGGCTGGCACCCGGGCGAGAAGGCCGACTACGGCAAGGCCCAGCACGAGAGCTGGGAGCTGATCCAGCGCTCGCATGCCGTGGCGAACGGCTGCTACGTGGTGGCGCCCAACCGCATCGGCCACGAGCGCATCCTCGGCCTCGACAAGAAGCCGGTGAACGCCGACGGCATCGAGTTCTGGGGCCAGTCGTTCATGGCCGAACCCAACGGGCAGATCGTGCACCGCGCGAGCGTCGACAAGGAAGAAGTGGTCGTGAAGCCCGCCGACCTGGACAAGGTCGAGTTCGCGCGCACGCACTGGCCGTTCCTGCGCGACCGGCGCATCGACGCGTACGGCGGCATCACGCAGCGCTTCGGCGTGTGACGATGGCGACCAAGCGACCCAAGGTCCTGGCGGGCACGCCGCGCGAGGCGGGCTGGAGCTTCCCCGCGGAGTGGGAGCGCCACAGCGGCACGTGGTTCAGCTGGCCGCGCCCCGAAGGCATCTCCTTCCCGGACAAGTACCACACGGTGCCGGCGAACATCGCCGCCATCGTGAAGGAGATCGCGCCGCGCGAGCTGGTGCACATCAACGTGCCCAACGGCAATTACGAGCGCATCGTCGGCGAGCAGCTCGTCGCGGGCGGCGTGAAGAAGGGCGACCTCGGCAGGCGCGTGCGCTTCCACCACGTCCCGACGAACGAGGCTTGGTGCCGCGACCACGGGCCCGCGTTCCTGACGCGCAAGGCGCGCGGCAGGACGCAACTGTCCATCGTCGATTGGGGCTTCAACGCGTGGGGCGGCAAGTACCCGCCTTGGGACGCCGACGACGCGGTGCCGACGCGCATCGCCGAACTGATGGCGTCGGGCGACGCGTCCATCGAAGGCAAGTGCGAAGGCCTGTGGTCGCCGCGCGTCGACGGCGCGCCGGTGGTGATGGAAGGCGGCTCGGTCGAGTTCGACGGTCGCGGCACGGTGCTGACGAGCGAGGCGTGCCTGCTGCACAAGAACCGCAACCCGCACCTGTCGAAGCGCCAGATCGAACGCGCGCTGCTCGACTGGTACGGGCAGGAGCGCGTCTTGTGGCTCGGCGAGGGCATCGTCGGCGACGACACCGACGGCCACGTCGACGACCTGGCGCGCTTCCTCGACGCGCGCACGATCGCGACCACCGTCGAGCCGGATCCGCGCGAGGAGAACCACGAGATCCTCGAGGACAACCTGCGCCGCCTGCGCGCGATGAAGGACGCCGACGGACGGCCCTACGACATCGTCGAGCTGCCGATGCCCGGCCGCGTCGAGCACGACGGTCAACGCCTGCCCGCCACCTACGCCAACTTCCTGTTCGTCAACGGCGCGGTCCTGGTGCCCACCTATCGGCACAAGCGCAACGACGCGGCGGCGCTCGCCATCCTGCAGCGGTTCTACGGCAAGGCGCGCAAGGTGGTAGGCATCGACTGCTTCGAGCTGATCTGGGGCCTCGGCAGCATCCACTGCCTGACGCAGCAGCAGCCGGCCTCCGGGTGAACGGCGGGCGGGCTGTTGGCGCGCGACGGCCAGCGGCGAGCAGGACGAGCAGGAACTGGAGGAGGAGGCGCTCCGCTGGCTTGCAGCATGGCGTCTTGGTCGCCGCCAAGCTTCGCCATGGCTTCACGTGCAGGCCTCGTGGGCCTTCCTGAGGCTGCCAGCGGCCTCCTCCCGCCACTATCGGCCACGTGGCTGGGCTTGGCCCCCTCGAGGGGCTAGCATCAGGGCGCGTTGCCGTGGCGAGCGGTCCGTCCGCGTCGCGCGTGGCGGACGAGCCGGGGCGCCGCAGCCCCACCACGACATGACGCGCACCGCCAGCAGCCCGAAGGCATCCAAGCGACCCAAGGCGTCCACGGCCATCGCGCCGGAGGCCGGCCAGCTCCCCTCCCCCGCGGAATGGCGGGCGATGATCGCCCCCTACCAGCAGGCCGACCACGGCAAGGCGGCTTGGCAGGTGGTCAACTCGCACGGGTCGTACGTGCTCGTGTGGCTGGCGATGATCGCCTTGTGGCAGGTGGCGTGGTGGCTGGCCCTGCCGCTGGCCTTCGTGGCGGCGGGACTGCTCGTGCGCATCTTCATCGTGTCGCACGACTGCGGGCACGGTTCGTTCACGCGCTCGCGCACGGTCAACTCGGTGCTGGGCTTCGTGTCCGGAGTCCTGACCTTCGTGCCCTTCCGGCACTGGACCAGCGAGCACGCCGAGCACCACCGCACCTCCGGCGACCTCGACCGGCGCGGCGTGGGCGACATCTGGACGATGACGCTGGACGAGTACGTTCAAGCCTCGCGCACGCGCCGCGTGCTGTACCGCCTGAGCCGCAACCCGTTCATCCTGTTCGTCTTGGCGCCCCTGCCGATCTTCCTCGTGTACCAGCGCTTCGCCACCAAGGGCGTGCCCTGGCGCGACCGGCTGTCGGTGTGGACGACGAACATCGCCATCGTGGCGATGATCGCCGGCATGATCTGGGCCGTCGGCCTCGTCCCGTACCTCGTCCTGCAGGGCACGGCCACGTGGGTGTCCTGCGCCTCGGGCATGTGGCTCTTCTACGTGCAGCACCAGCACGAGGACGCCTACTGGCGCCGCACGGGCGAATGGAACTACACGGCGGCGGCGCTGGTCGGCAGCTCGTTCTACCGCCTGCCGCGCGTCCTGCAGTGGTTCACCGGCAACATCGGGTTCCACCACATCCACCACCTGGACTCGCGCATCCCGAACTACCACCTCGAAGCGTGCCACGGCTCGCAGCCGCTGTTCCAGCGCGTGAGGCCGATGGGGCTGCGCCAGAGCTGGCGCGCCGCCTCGCTCGTCCTGTGGGACGAGGCGCGCGGCAAGCTGGTCGACTTCCGCGAAGCGCGGCGCATCCGCCTGCAGCGCGCGGCGGCGGCCTGAGCGCCGCGGCGCGCGCCTAGCCGGGGTCGTTGGGGTGCGCCTCGTCGGCGAGGCGCGCAGCCTCGTCCCGTCCAAGCCACCCGACGACCAGTCCGCGCACGAGGTAGAGGATCGGCGTCAACAGGACGGCGATGGCGAACTTGTAGATGTAGTTCGTCAGCGACACGCGCCCCGCCTCCTCGGCGCTCATGTGCGGATCGCCGGCCAGCATCGGCAGCACGTAGAACGCCAGGTAGATCACGATCAGCGTGTCGATCAGCTGGCTGACGATGGTGCTGCCCTGGGCGCGCAGCCAGATCATGCGCCCGCCGGTGCGGCCGCGCAGCCAACTGAACACGCCCACGTCGATGAACTGGCCCAGCGCGAAGGCGACGAGGCTCGCCAGCGTGATCGTCCAGGTGGAGGCGAAGGCCAGTTCGTACGCCGCGTGCGCCGTCTTGGAATCGACGCCCGGGGTGAAGCTGACCGTGGGCGCGGCGGCGGCGCCGAGCGCGATAGGCTGCAGCACGAGGTTCACCGCGATGGCGAGCCAGGTGAAGGTGCGCACCACGCGCCGTCCGAAGTACTCGTTGACGATGTCGGTGAGGACGAAGGTCAGCGGGAACGCCAGGATGCCGGCCGTCGCCACGAAGGTCTCGCCCGGCAGTCCGAGGTCCGCGGGACGCAGGCCGAAGAGCGTGAACTCCCACAGCTTCGCGCCGAACAGGTTCGCGGCCACGAAGAACCCGACGAAGAGCGCGAGGCAGGCGAGCAGCAGCGTCTCGCGCTTCGATCCGGCGTGCGGAGCTTGCATGGGACGAGGACTCTAGCGCGCCACGGTCGGCGGCGCCACGCCGCGTCCGGCGCGGCGGCGGGCATTTGTCCGGATTTCTTGACAGCGGCGCGCGGACGCCGGCCGCTCAGAACACGGGCGGCGGAGGCAATGCCACGCCGCCGTTCAGGACCTCGGCGGCGCCGGTTTGGCGCCCATCGGCCGCCTGCGGCTGCTTCCCGAGCGGGGCGGGGATGGCGTCGGGATCGAAGGCGCCTTCCTCGGGGCCCGTCGAGTGGATCGACGCGTCGGCGGCGTCGAACAAGTTGTTCCAGCTCGAACCGGCGTGGTTGGCCTCGACGGCGTCGCCGAGCGCGGCCTTCATCTCGCCGGTGAGGACCTTCTCGATCCAGCGACGATTGGTCTGCACGCTGCCCACGACGGGCAGGATGGTCAGGTCGGTCATCGCCGCCATCTCGCCGAGCACGTCGGCGGACACCATGCCGGGCATGGAGACGGTCAGCACCGAGTTGCAGCGCATCAGCGGCACCAGGCCGTGGCTGGCGAGGAACTGCAAGTCGAGCCCCTTGCGCGCCGCTGGATCCGGATCGACCTGGTCGACGGTCAAGAAGGGCAAGCCGTAGATCTCGGCCACGAGGCGCGAAAGGTCCCAGTCCGAGACGGTGCTCGAGTTGACCAGCACCTCGGGCAGGCTGCCGTGGCCCTGCTCGGCGATGTGCACGGCCTCCTGGACCTGCTTGTGGTCGCACAAGCCGCGCTCCACGAGGGCGGA
>JBEBCR010000037.1:0-2721 GCA_041157565.1 Planctomycetota bacterium
TCGCGCGCCTCGTGGCCGAGGATCCGCGCGTGCTCGAGCTCGACGACGACCTCGTGCTCGGGCGCCTGCCGCAGAACCAGGTGCGCACGACCTCGAACGGCTGGGGGATGGTCCCGAGCCTGAAGGGCGCGATGATCGTCGACGCGCGCTTCGGCGACGGCTACGCGTCGAAGCGCTTCGAGCGCTCCGACGTCAGCCACATGAAGCTCGTGCTGCACCGCGACTTGACCCTCGTGGTCGAGGTCGTCGACGAGGCGGGCGCGCCCATCGAGGGCATGCCCGTGGCCGTGCGCGACGCGGCGGGACGCGAGCCTTGGCGCGCCACGACCGGCGCCGACGGACGCGCGCTGCTGCCGCACGCTCCGGCGCGCTTCGCGCTCCTCCCGGGGAGGCCCGACTTGTGGGCCACGGTCGACGCGCCCCAGGACTCGCGCGCGCAGCTCCTGCAACGCTCCACCGTGCCGCAGGTGCCGGTGCGGCTCGTGGCGCGGCGCGGCGCGCCGCTCGAGGTCGAAGCCGCCAGCACCGCCGGCGCCTGCCCCGATGGCGGCCCCGTCGCGTTGGTGCGCGAAGGACCTGAGCCTCAAGGCGTGCGCACCTCGACGCGCGCGCTCGCCTCCGGCAAGGCGCGCTTCGAGCACGCCGCGCCCGGCGCGCGCGTCGTGGTCGCGGCCGAACCGGGCTGCGGCGCCTCGGCTTCGAGCGCGCCGTGGACCATCCCGCTCGACGCCGGCCCGGGCGTGGTCCGCGCGTTCCGCCTGCAGGTGGGCGAGCCCATGCCGCGACTCGAAGCCTCGGTCTCCGACATCGACGGTCGCAGGTTGGAGGGCTGGACCGCCAGCCTGCACGTGCAGGGTCCCACCGGCTGGAGCGAGGAGGGCCGCGCCATCGTCGGACCGGGCGGCGCGGCGAGCCTGCCCGCCCCGGGCCTCGCCACCGGGAGCGCGGGCGCCGCGCGCGCGCTGGTCGTGCGCAACGAGCATGGCGCCACCAAGGCGCTGGAGCTCGGCGATGTGTCAAGTAAACTTGACAGGTCGGGCTCGTTGCGCGTCGCGCGCGTCGGAGAGGCCAAGCTGGCCAACTGGACGATCCAGTTCGGCGGACGGGTGGTCGACGAGGCCGGCCGCTCCGTCGAGGGGGCGCAGGTGGCCTTGGCCACGCCTGCGGGAGGCGTGGACTCGCGCATCGCGGGCGCCACGAACGGCGAAGGGCGCTTCGACCTGCGCGGCCCGCGGCTTTCCGCTGCGCACGAGCTCTCCGTGTCGCATCCCGGCCGCGCGGGGGCGACGCGCCTGCCCGCCAAGGCCGGCGACAAGTCGCTCTTGGCGCGGCTCGCCTTCCTCGGCGCGGTGGAGGGACGCGTCTTGCCGCAGGAGGGCGTGCTGCCCCAGCAGTACACGCTCGTCTTGGTCGACGCCCTGGGCGTGGCGATCGCCGCCAGCCCCGACGCCGCGGGCGCGTGGCGCTTCGAGCGCGTCGAGCCCGGCGCCGCGGTCGTCCAGCTGCAGCTCGGCGGGTTCCCGGACATCCTCGCCACGGCGCGGCCCTTGCAGGTGGTCGCCGGCGAGTCGACGCGCGCCGAGGATCTGCAGGCCGGCGGCCTCGTGCGGCGCGTCTCCATCGAGATCGTCGACGAGGGCGGCGCGCCGGTCGAGACCGGCGTGGTCGGCCCGCCCGCGCCCGGACGCGGCCGCCTGCGTCCCTTCGAGTTCCGCGACGGCCAGCTCGTGCTGCACCTGCCGCCGTCCGTGCGCGAACTCGAAGCCGAGGCGGAGGGCCACGAGTCGGCGCGCGCCGAAGTGTCCGATTCGATGCGCTTCGTGCTCAAGAAGCTGCCGCAGTGAAGCCGCTGCTGCTCTTGGTGGGGGGCCACGACCCGAGCGGCGCCGGAGTCGACGCCGATCGCGCCGCGGCCGCGAGCTTCGGCGACGAGCTCGAGGTGCGCTGCGAGACCACCGCGTGGACGCGCCAGGACGCCGGCGGCCTGCGCGAACTGGGCGCGCGTGCGGCCGAGGATTGGGCGCGGCCCGTCGCCTCCTGGCTCGCCGAGGCGCGCGCGGCGCGGCGCGTGGTCGTGCTGAAGTTCGGCCTCTTGCCCACGCGCGCGGCGCTCGACGCGGCCGCGGCGCTCTTGGCGGACCATGCCGTCCCCGCCGTCGTCGACCCGGTGCTGGCTCCCTCGGCCGGAGGCCGCTTCCTGGAAGCCGCGGATGTCGAGCACCTGCGGCGCGTGCTCTTGTCGCTGCCCGTGGTGGCGACGCCCAACGTCCCCGAGCTCGCCGAACTCCTCGGCCGCGCGCCGGAGGTGCTCGCGCGCGACCCCGTGGCGCGCGAAGTGGCCGCGCGGGCCTTGGTCGCCGCGGGTTGCCGCGCGGTCGTCGCCAAGGGCGGCCATGGCGTCGAGGATCCTGCGCTCGACCTCGTCGTCGAGCCAGGTGGGACGAGCGTCCTGGAGCACCCGCGACTCCCGCAGGCCAAGGTGCGCGGTTCTGGTTGCCGCCATGCGACCGTGCTCGCCGGCCATCTGGCCTTGGGCAAGGATCTTCCAAGCGCCGCGCGCAAGGCTTCCGAGCACCTCCTCGCTCTCCTGCGCCGCGCCTAGGCGCTCGCGTCGGCCGCGAGGCGTCCGCGCCCGGGGGCCGAGGCTGGCAGGGCGGGGAGAGGCGGCCCGCGGCTTTCCTTTCCGCCTTGGAGGCCCATGGACGCCGCCGGGGGCGGCAG
>JBEBCR010000038.1:0-3494 GCA_041157565.1 Planctomycetota bacterium
CCGGCCGAGATGCCGCTGTTCGTGCGCGGGCTCGCCGACGTCGGGGCGCGCGTGTGGGGCGTGGGCGACCAGGCCAAGGAGGCGTTGCCGGAGGAGGCGCGCAAGGCGTTGGCGGCGTACCTGCCGGTGAAGGACCTGTGGGACGAGGAGGCGACGATCGCCTCCGTGCTGAACTGGCTCGGCGGGCGCAAGCCGGACAAGGTCGAGTGCCTGTGGGAGCCGGGGATGATCCTGGCGGCCAAGCTGCGCGAGCGGCTCGGCGTCGCGGGCATGACGGTGGCGCAGACGATCCCGTTGCGCGACAAGTCGGTCATGAAGGCGCGCCTCGAGGCGGCGGGCGTGCGCGTGCCGCGGCACGGGCGCGCGACGAACGAGGCGGAGCTGCGCGCGCACGCCGCGCGGATCGGGTTCCCCTTGATCGTCAAGCCGGTCGCGGGCGCGGGCTCGGACGACACCTACGAGGTGCGCGACGACAAGGAGCTCGACGCGGTGCTGGCGAAGACGCGCCACGTGCCCGAGGTGGTCGTCGAGGAGTACATCGAGGGCGAGGAGCACACCTACGACACCGTGTGCGCCGGCGGGGAGGTCCTGTTCGAGAACGTCGGCTGGTACAGGCCCAAGCCCCTGGTCGCCAAGCTCAACCATTGGATCAGCGCGCAGGCGGCGTGCCTGAAGGACATCGACGCCGACGCGCCGAGGAAGGGCCGCGAGCTCGGGCGCAAGGCCATGGCGGCGCTCGGCGTCGTCGACGGGTTCACGCACATGGAGTGGTTCCTCACCGCCAAGGGCGAGGCGGTGTTCGGCGAGATCGGCGGCCGTCCGCCGGGCTCGCGCCTCGTGCACGTGATGAACTACTCGTGCGACGCCGACTTGTTCCGCGCCTGGGCCGAGGCGACGGTGCGCGGTCGGCTGTCGCGGCCCATCGCCAAGAAGTACAACGCCGTGGTCGTGTTCAAGCGCGCGCACGGGCCGGGCGGGCGCATCCGCGCGCACGAAGGCCTGGATCGGCTGCTGGCGCGCCATGGCGAGCACGTGGCGAACCTCGAGCTGACGCCGGTGGGCGGCGCGCGCGCCGATTGGAAGAAGTCGCAGGTGGGCGACGGCTGGATCGTGGTGCGCCACCCCGACCTGTCGCGCGCGCTGGAGCTGGCGGACGAGTTCGGCTCCGAGTTGCGCATCGTCGCCGGTTGATGCGATGGCGCGGAAGATCGTCCTGATCGGGCCGCAGCGCCTGCAACCCACCTTGGCGGCGACCGTCGAGTCGCTCGGAGTCGCGGGGCGCATCGCGGCCGTGACCGCCGGTTGGGAGGAGCGCGAGGGCGAGGATCGCGAGTTGTCCGAGCACCTCGGAGGTCGCACGACGAACCTCGAGGTGTGGGCGCGCGTCGAGGACGTGATGGCCTCGGACGGCGAGCTGACCGGCATGATCCGCGAGCGCGCCGACCGCCTGCGCGCGGCGCACGAGCTCTACCGGCTGCGGCTGGCGCACGCGCTGGACGCGGCGCGCGAGTTGCTGAAGCGCGAGGCCCAGCCGGGCGTCGAGGACCTGCTGGAGGCCGAGCGCGAGGCGGCGCTGCGCGCCGTGCGCGTGGTCGACGCCTCGCACCTCGAGCGCGTCGCGGCGATCCACGCCGAGTTCGGGAGCGCCGCGCAGCCGCTGCGGCGCGCCGCGGTGCGCCGCCACCGCGCCGAACTAGAGGCGCTGCTCAAGCCGTGCGAGCTCCTGTGCGTCGCCGGCGGGCACGTGGTCGTGCTGCTGCATCGACTGGCGCTCCTCGACGTGCTGGGGGCGTGGGGCGCGCGGCGTCCGATCGTGGCCTGGTCGGCCGGCGCGATGGCGCTCGCCGAGCGCGTCGTGCTGTTCCACGACGATCCGCCGCAGGGCGCGGGCAACGCCGAGGTGTACGAGCCGGGGCTGGCGGCCTACTCGGGGCTCGTGCCGCTGCCGCACGCGCGGCGGCGCCTGCGCCTGCACGACGGGGTGCGCGTGGGCCTGATGGCGCGGCGCTTCGCGCCCGACCGCTGCGTGGCGCTGGACGCCTTGACGCGCGTCGAGTGGGACGGGACGACTTGGCGCGGCGCGGCCGGCACGCAGCAGCTCGATCGCCAAGGACACTTGACGGAGGTGCGCGCGTGAGCCACTTCGTCGGCGAACTCGAGCAGGAGGCGCGCCGCGGCCACCACGCGCTGGACTCGTTCCTGCGCGGCCGGCGCTTCCCGGTGGTCGACGGCCGCAGCGTGACCTTCGTGTGGCGCGGCGAGGCGGACGAGGTGCTGCTGCGGCACTGGATCCACGGACTGCCGGGCGGGCTGCCCTTCCACCGCGTGCACGGCACGAACCTGTGGTGCCTCGCCATCGACGTGCCCGAAGGCTCGCGCGTCGAGTACAAGTTCGAGGTGGCGAGGTTCGGCGAGCGGCGCCTGATGTCGGACCCGCTCAACGAGCACCACGCCGCCGATCCCTACGGCGCCAATTCCGTGGTCCACGCGCAGGGCTACGCGCCGCCCGAGTGGATCGCCCACGACTCCGAGGCGCGCGCCGGCGAGCTGCGCGAGCACGTCGTGCGCTCGCAGGCCTTCGGAGGCGAGCGTCGCGTGCAGGTGTACCTGCCGGCGCGCTTCCGCGCGACGCGCCGCTATCCGCTGCTCGTGGTGCACGACGGCGAGGACTACCTGCGCTTCGCGGCGCTCAAGACGGTGCTCGACAACCTGATCCACCGCCTCGAGATCCCCTCGATGGTGGTGGCCCTGGTCCAGTCGCCGAACCGCCTCGAGGAGTACGCCGACGACCCGCGCCACGCGCGCTTCCTCGTCGACGAGCTCGTGCCCGAGCTCGAGAGGGCCTTTCCGCTCGTGCAGAAGCCGTCCGCGCGCGGGTTGATGGGCGCGTCCTTCGGCGCGGTGGCCTCGTTGTCGACGGCGTGGCGGCACCAGGGCGTCTTCGGCAACCTCTTGCTGCAGTCGGGCTCGTTCGTCTTCACCGACATCGGGCAGCACGACCGCGGGCCGCTGTTCGATCCCGTGGTGCGCTTCGTCAACGCGTTCCGGCGGAATCCGGGGCGTCCGGCCGAGCACATCTACCTGTCGTGCGGCGTGTACGAGTCGCTGATCTACTACAACCGCTCGCTGGTGCCGCTGCTGCAGGACACCGGCATGCAGGTGCGCTTCCGCGAGGCGCACGACGGCCACAACTGGGAGAACTGGCGCGACCGACTTCGCGAAGGCCTGAGCTGGCTCTTCCCGGGCCCGCTCTGGCTCGTCTACGAGTAGCGCCGCTGCGGCGCTCGACAGCGGCGCGCCGTCGCGGCACCCTGGCGGCATGAAGCTCATGCGCCTGTTCGCGCCGTTGCCGCTCGTCGCCTGCGCCGCCGTGGCGCCCGACAAGGCCCTCGACGCCCTGCCCGCCGACGCCGACCAGGCCGTGGTGGTGCGCGCGGCGGCCGCCGGCCGCTGCGAAGCGTCGTGGCAGGCGTGGGAACGTGCCGGCGGCGGCT
>JBEBCR010000039.1:0-6804 GCA_041157565.1 Planctomycetota bacterium
GCTCAACCCCGGCGTGACGCCGAAGAACCTCAAGGTCGGCCAGTCGCTGCTGCTGCCCGTCGGCGCGGCTGCCGCCAGCGTCCCCGCCGCCACGGCCACAGCCGCCAGCACGGTCGCCAAGGCCGCGCCCGCGCGCGTCGAAGCCACGCCCAAGGCCGCCGCCTCCGCCAAGGCGCCCGCCACCGCCCAGCCCGCCTCGGCGCCCAAGCCCAAGGCCGGTCGCGTGTACACGGTCAAGTCCGGCGACACGCTGGCGCGCATCGCCGAGCGCGAGTGCGGCAGCGCCAAGATGGTCGCCCAGATCAAGGCGCTGAACCCCGGCCTCGATCCGAACAAGATCAAGGTCGGCGCCAAGCTCAACCTGCCCGCGCAAGGTGGCGCCCTGGTCGCCAGCGCCGCCGCCCCGCGCGCCAAGTCCAA
This sequence comes from Planctomycetota bacterium, assembly GCA_041157565.1. Taxonomy (GTDB): domain Bacteria; phylum Planctomycetota; class UBA1135; order UBA1135; genus SXXH01. The sequence goes on from JBEBCR010000039.1 coordinate 421, forward strand.
GGTGCAGTGAGCGGACGCCGGCGATGACGCGCGCGATGCGAATCTGGTTCCTGTGCGGCTGCGCCGCGGTGTCCGCCGTGGCGGCGCCGGCGGCGTGGCGCGCGGGCGCGAACCAGTGGCCGTCAAAGGTCGAGGCCTCGGCCGGCCCGCGTTCGCGCGCGGTCCTGGCGCGCGATTCGAACCGCGCGGGCGCCGAGGCGAACGCTGTGGTGGAGCCCGGCGCCGGCCACTCGTTGGCTGGCGCGACTCGCCAAGGCGGCGCGCGCGCGCGATGAGCACGAGCACCGTGCTCGAGGAGCCGCGCCTCGCGTCCAAGGCCGGAGGGCCGCGGCCCCTGCGCCTCGCCTTCGCAGGCGGTGGCACCGGGGGCCACATCGTGCCGGGCTTGCACATCCTCGCCGCGGCGCGCGAGGCGGGAGCCGCTCCGCTGGACCTCGTGTGGTTCACGAGCGGCCGAGCGGTCGAGGATCGCGTGCTGGCGAACCTCGAGGAGCGCGCCGGCGCCGTCCCGTGCGAGCGCGTCGTGCTCCCGGTCGAGCCGGAGGGTGGCGGCGCGCCCTCGCGCCTCGGGCTCGCCTTCAAGTTGCCGGCGAGCTACCGGCAGGCGCTGGCGGCGCTGAAGCGCCACCGTCCGCAGGTGCTCGTCGGACTCGGCGGCTTCACCTCCCTGCCGGTGGTGCTGGCCGCTCGGCGCCTCGGCATTCCCGTGGCCCTGCTCGAGATCAACGCGCACGCGGGCAGCGCCACCACGTGGCTGTCGCGCTTCGCCACGCGCGTGCTGCACGCCTGGAAGGCGACGCTGCCCGCGAAGGCGGGCGCGCGCGACGTGCATGTGGGACCGCCGCTGGCGCCGGACTTCGCGCCGGATCCGCGCGGAGCCGCCGCGGCGCGCGCCGAACTGGGCTTCGAGCGCGACGCGCCGCTGCTAGTCGTCCTCGGCGGCAGCCAAGGGTCCAGCGCGCTGAACCGCTTCGTGCGCGAGCACGCGCCCGCCTTGGCGCGCGCCGGCGTACAGGTGCTGCACCAGACCGGGCCGAAGAAGCTCGCCGAAGGCGCCGAGCCGTTTTCCGGCTACCAGAAGCGCGAGTACATCGATCCGGTGCGTCCCGCGCTGGCCGCGGCCACGGTCGTCCTGTGCCGCGGCGGCGCCTCGACCCTGGCCGAGGTCGCCGCCATGCGCGTGCCCTGCTGCGTCGCGCCGTACCCGCACCACGCCGATCGCCACCAGGAGCGCAACGCGCGCGAGCTGGGGGAGGGCATGCGGCTCGTCCAGGACGAGGCGCTCGACGCCGCGTTCCGCGATGAGCTTGTGCGCCTCTTGTCGGAGGCCGGTCGCCCCGAGCGCGAGGCGATGCAGGCCGCCTTGGCGCGGGCCATGCCGCACGGCTCTTCGCTGCGCGTGCTGGCCGAGCTGTCCGCGATCGCCCGCGACGCCTGAGGTCCCTCCCGGCGTCGGCGCCGGGAAAGCCCGGGACGAGCGCGGCTCGCTGTGGACTTCGAGGGCGCGATTGGTTCATCTCGGACGAGGACGCGCCGCGCGCGCGCCCGACAGGCCGCAACGATCCACCCGACGCACAGCATGCACGCCCACGATTCGTCGTCCCTGCCTCGACACATCCACCTGCTCGGCGCCGGCGGCGCCGGCGTCTCGGGCGCGGCGGAGATCCTGCACGCGCGCGGCCACGTGGTCACCGGCCACGACCAGGCGGAATCGAGCTTCGTGCAGAAGCTGCGCGGCTTCGGCATCCCCGTGGCCACCGGCGCCAGCGCGGCGCGGCTCCTGCCGATCGACGCGCAATGCGTCGTGCGCAGCGCCGCCATCGTCGACGCCGATCCGCAGGTCGAGCTGGCGCGCCAGCGCGGCTTGCCCGTGCTCAAGTACGCGGAGGTGCTCGCCTTGCTCGGCCCGCGTCGCCGCACGATCGGCATCGCCGGCACGCACGGCAAGACCACGACCTCGTGGCTCGTCCACCACGCCATGTCGGCCGCGGCTTCGTCGCTCGCGCTGCCGCAACCCGCGGCGCTCGTGGGCGGCACCTGCCGCGTCGTCGGCTCCAACGCGGCGCTCGGCGACGCGCAGGGCTGGTTCGCCTGCGAGGCCTGCGAGTACGACCGCTCGTTCCTGAACTTGTCGCCCGAGGGGGCGATCGTCACGAACGTCGAGGCCGACCACCTCGACTACTACGGCAGCCTCGAGGCCATCGTGCAGAGCTTCGCGCGCTTCGCCGACCGCCTGCATCCGGAAGGGCTGCTCGTCGTCGGCCGCGACGTGCCCGACGCGGTCGAGGCCGCGGCGCCGTGCGCCACTTGGCGCATGGGACGCGACTTCGACGTCGAGCTCGCCGGCGAGCGCAGCGGCCGCTTCCGCTTCCGCGTGCGCGGACCGGGGTGGCTCTCGGCCTCGACCGAGCTGCAGATCCCGGGGTCCTTCAACGTCGACAACGCGGCGCTCGCCATCGCCATGACGACGGGACTCCTGTCGCGCGGCGGCGCGCTGCCCGCCGGACTGGTGGCCGACGCGGCGGCGCAGGGCGTCGCGCGCTACAAGGGCGCCAAGCGCCGCTTCGAGCCGTGGGGCGAGGTCTCGGGCATCGAGGTGGTGCACGACTACGCGCACCATCCGACCGAGGTGCGGGTGACGATCGAGGCGGCGCGCCGCGCGTTGCCCGGACGGCCGCTGCACGTGCTGTTCCAGCCGCACCAGCACAGCCGCACCGCGCGCTTCCTCGACGACTTCGTCGAGTCGCTGCGCGGCGCCGATCGCGTCGTCGTGGCCGAGGTCTACGGCGCGCGCGCGCACATCGACCGCCACTCGGCCGGCGCCGCGGAACTGGTCGCGCGCCTCAGGAAGGCCGGCGTCGACGCCGTCGAAGGCGGCACGCGCCAGGCCGCCACGCGACTCTACGCCGAGACCATGCCGCGCGGCGCCGCCGCGCTGGTGCTCGGCGCGGGCGACATCGACCTCTCGCAGCATGATCTCCTCGATGCATTGGCCCTGCGCGGCGCTCCAACGGGCGCCTCTCGCTAACCTCACCACGATGCGCGTGGGCGGGGCGGCCGAGTGGCTGCTCGAACCCAAGACGCTCGACGAGCTCGCCAAGGCCGTGCAGGCCGCGCGCGAGTCGGGCATGCCCGTGCGCGTGCTGGGCAAGGGGGCCAACCTCATCGTGGAGGACGGCGTCGTCCCCGGCGTCGTCGTCGCCACGCAGTGGTTGAACCTCATGTGGCGTCCCGATCCCTCCGAGGGCGGACAAGCGCTCGAGTCGCTGCTCGACGCCCTGCGGCTCGGGCAGCAGCCCGACGCGCGCCTGGCGCCGCAGGGGCGCGAGGAGGGCTTGCGCCTGCTCGCCTTGTGCGGGGCCACGCACCAGAAGCTCGTCTCGACCGTGGGTGAGCTCGGCTGGAGCGGGCTCGAGGGCCTCGTCGGCGTGCCGGGCCACGTGGGCGGCGGCGTCGCCATGAACGCCGGCGGGAAGTGGGGCGAGATGTGGAGCGTCGTCGAGGCCATCGTCGTGGTCGACGAGCAAGGCGAGCTGCGCGTCCTGCGCCGCGAGGAGTGCGATCCGCGGTACCGCAACGGCAACCTGGGCGCGAAGGTGGTGGCGGCGGCGCTGCTCAAGTTCCGCCTCGACGACGTGCACGCGGTGAGGCAGCGCACGCGCGATTTCCTCAAGGAGAAGAACGCCGTGCAGCCTGTGACCGAGTGGTCGGCGGGCTGCGTGTTCAAGAACCCGGACCCCGCCGTCTCGTGCGGGAGGACGACCGGGCGGCTCGTGGACGAGGCGGGCCTCAAGGGGCGCACGGTCGGCGGCGCGCAGGTCTCCCCCAAGCACGGCAACTTCATCGTCAACACCGGCTCCGCCACCGCGAGCGACGTGCTGGAGCTCGTGCGCATCGTGCAGGAGTCCGTCTTCGAGCGCTTCGGCGTGCAGCTCGAGATGGAGGCCAAGGTGTGGCGCGCCGAGCCCGCCTGAGCGCGCGCGCCACCGGGCTAGTACACTTTCCTCCCCGTTCCCCGGCGCAGCGACCGCCGGGGGCGCCTCCGCGCCAGGTCGGCGCGGGGCGCGGAACACGTCGCCGAGGACCCACGATGTCCGACTCGCAAGCCGCAACAGAGGTCGCGCGGCCCTTCCCGCTCTCCACCCTGCGCCACTCGGTGTCGCACCTGATGGCCTCCGCCGTGGCGAAGCTCTTCCCAGGCGTGCAATTCGGCTTCGGCCCCGCCATCGAGCACGGGTTCTACTACGACTTCGACGTCGCGCAGCCCTTCAGCGACGAGGACCTCAAGGCCATCGAGAAGGAGATGCGGCGCATCGCCAAGACCGCGCCCAAGCTCGTGCGCGTCGAGGTCGACCGCGAGGCCGCCAAGCAGCGCCTCGCCGCCAAGGGCCAGTCCTACAAGGTCGAAGCCGTCGACCTGATCCCGGCGGACGAGAAGATCACCTTCTACCAGCACGCCGACTGGGAGGACCTGTGCGAGGGTCCGCACATCGACCACTTCGGCCGCGACTTCCACTTCAAGCTGCTGAACGTCGCGGGCGCCTACTGGCGCGGCGACGAGAAGCGCCCGCAGATGAAGCGCGTCTACGGCACCGCCTTCTGGAGCTTCGAGGAGCTGGAGAAGCACCTGCGCTGGCTGGAGGAGGTCAAGGAGCGCGACCACCGCGTGGTGGGCAAGCAGCTGCGCCTGTTCCACATCGACGAGATGGTGGGCCAGGGCCTCGTGCTGTGGACGCCGCACGGTTCTACCATCCGCGGCGAGCTGCAGGCCTTCATCAGCGAGGAGCTGCGCCGCCAGGGCTACCACCAGGTCTACACGCCGCACATCGGCAAGCTCGACCTGTACAAGACGAGCGGCCACTTCCCGTACTACAAGGAGTCGCAGTTCCCGGCGATCGTCGAAGCGGACGCGCTGGCCAAGCTGTCGGCCGAAGGCTGCTCGTGCGCCGAACTGACGGCGCGCCTCGACGGCGTGTCGGCGCACTTCGCCTCGACGCTCAACGCCCGCGCCGGGCGCGAGGTGGTCGGTCAGGACAAGGTGCTCCCCGACGAGAAGCTCGTCGACGGCTACCTGCTCAAGCCGATGAACTGCCCGCACCACATCCGCATCTACGCCAGCAGCCCGCACAGCTACCGCGACCTGCCGGTGCGCCTGGCGGAGTTCGGCACCGTCTACCGCTGGGAGCAGTCCGGCGAGATCGGCGGCCTGACGCGCGTGCGCGGCTTCACGCAGGACGACGCGCACCTGTTCGTGCGCGAGGACCAGGTGGCGCAGGAGCTGCTGGGCTGCCTGAGCCTCGTCAAGCTCGTCTTCGGGACGCTGGGCATGCACGACTACCGCGTGCGCGTCAGCCTGCGCGACCCCGACAGCACGAAGTACGTGGGCTCGCCGGAGAACTGGGACAAGGCCGAGGAGGCCTGCCGCGCGGCCGCGCGCACGCTGGGCGTGCCGTGGGAGGAGGTCCCGGGCGAGGCGGCGTTCTACGGGCCGAAGATCGACTTCATCGTGCGCGACGTGATCGGGCGCAGCTGGCAGCTCGGCACCGTGCAGGTCGACTACAACGGCCCGATCCGCTTCGACCTGAACTACACCGGCGCCGACAACCAGAAGCACCGCCCGGTGATGATCCACCGCGCGCCCTTCGGCAGCATGGAGCGCTTCGTCGGCGTGCTGATCGAGCACTTCGGCGGCCGCTTCCCGTTCTGGCTGTCGCCGGTGCAGGTGGCGCTGATCCCGATCCGCGAGGAGCACGCGCCGTACTGCGTCGAGCTCGAGGCGCGCCTCAAGGCCGAGGGCTTCCGCGTCGACGCCATGCTCGAGCCGAGCCACATGAACAACAAGATCAAGGAGGCGCAGAAGCAGCGCGTCCCGTTCATGCTGGTGGCCGGCGAGCGCGAGGCCGCCGACAAGACAGTGACGGTGCGTCGTCGCGACACGCGCGAGCAGGAGACCATTCCGTTCGAGCAGTTCATGGCGCTGGTCCGGCGGCTGCGCGACGAGCGCGGCCTGGACCTCGGTCCCGCGCCGGCTCCCGCCCAGAAGCCGCAAGGCTAGGTCGGCGAGCGGCGATCGGCATGCGCGCGGGCGGTCCCTTGGGGGCCGCCCGCGCGCCTTGCAGCGCGATCGGACGGGGCCGCGCTCAGGCGCGGGAGGCCTCGAGCTCGCGCAGGAAGCGGACGGAGTCGGCCGTCGCCTCGGCCAGGTCCACCTGCTCGACGTAGCCGAAGTCGCGCCGCGCCGGGGCCATGTCGTAGCTGTGCGACAAGGCGAGCTGCAGGGCGGTGAAGCGCGTCAAGGGCGGTTCGCCGGGGAGGCGCGCCAGCCACCAGGCGCCCTCGCAGGCGGCGCCCAGCGCGCGCGCGATGGAGAGCGGCAGCGGTCCG
>JBEBCR010000040.1:0-3119 GCA_041157565.1 Planctomycetota bacterium
TCGCCCGCGATGGAGGACAGTGCTCGCTCGATCTCGACCACCAGCCTAGGTTGGCCGCGCGAGGAGGCGAGCTCCAACGCGGCCACTAGGCGTTCGAAGCTGCGCGGCTCCGCCAACAGGGCGAGCCCATCGGCGGCCGCCATGCCGACGGCCGGGTCCTCGTCGCGCAAGAGCCGACACAGGACGCCAACCGCATGAGCGGACTGGCCGGCGCGATTCGCCCGCAGGGCCAACGACTGGGCGGCCTGCGCGCGCACGATCCATTCCGGGTCCGAAGCGGCTAGTTCGCCCGTGCGCGCAAGGACGCGCCCTTCTTGCGCGCCGGCGTCGGGCAGGCGACCGACGAGCTCGGTCGCGCGACGCCGAGTCTCCCCGCGATCGTCGGCATAGAGCGCCAGCACGGGCTCCAGCGCCGGCGCTCCAATCTGCTCCAGCACGTCGGCGGCGAGGAACGCCACCACGCCATCCTTGAGGCGCAGGGATTCGACGAGCAGCGGCACCGATTGTTCTGGAAGCGCGACGAGTTCCGTCTGGGCCCGTTCGAAGGGGCCCGCCTTCACGGGCTGGGTGACCAGCCTGGAACGCTCGAAGCTGGCCACCATCTCGCGCGCCGCGTTCTGCACCAGGAAGCGCGCCAGAGCCGGGTCCCTGCGCACCGCCTCGCGTTCGATCTCCCAGGCTCCGCCTCCCTTGCGCCAAGCTTCGAGGACTTCGCGCTCGCGCGAGGGCAGATCCTGCAAGGCCACGACGGATGCGGAGGAATCGCCAACCTTCGGCGCGGACGGAGGCGCTGTCCGACAAGACAGCAGCGCGAGGCAGCCGCAGGTCGCCAAGCGCGACGCTGTCCATGAGGGCCCGAGGGTGGAGGAGGTCATGTCGGCGCGCATGGTAGCGCGGGAAGTGCCCAGCGGCGCGCCTAGTCCAGGCCCAGCTGCGCGAGCGTCGAGCGCGAGAGGGCCGCGTCCCACTGCTCCTCGGCGAAGGTGCGCATGCGCTCCTCGTACCAGCCTTCGCCACGCGCGCTCGCCGCGGGCGCCCCGGCCGCGGCGGCGCGCTCGTAGGCGGCGAGGTGCGCCGCGAGCCAGGCCGCCTCCTCGACCTCGACTGCGCGCTGGCGCGGCGCGGCCGCGGCCAGCGCCACGCGCGCATCCTCGTCCCGCGCCAGGCGCGCCAGCTCGTCGGAAAGCGCCGCGGCGTCGCCCGGCGCGACGAAGCGGCACGCGCCGGCGGCGCCCCACGACTCGACGCGCTCGCGCCAGGCGGGAAGGTCGGAGAGCAGCACGGGGCGACCGAGCTGCAGGCACTCGTCGAGCACGAGTCCCTGCGATTCCTGCGCCAAGGACGGCAGCGCCACCACGTGGCAGGCGACCAGCGCCGGATGCGCGTCGAGCCGCGACGCCTCGTACGCGCCGTGGTGCACGACGCGCAAGCCCTCCACCGCGCCCAAGCCGGCGAGGCGCGCGGCGAGGCGGGCTTCGGCGCCTTCGTCGCCGCTTCCACCGACGAGGTGCAGCTCCAGCGGCGCGCGCCGCGCCGCCAGCTCGACGGCCTCGAGCAGCCAATCGATCCCCTTCTCGCGCGCCAGCCGGCCGACGAAGGCGACGCGCAACGCTCCGCTCGGGTCGGCGGGCGCAAGGCGCGCGAGGCGCGGCGGCGGCTGCCCCAGCACGTCGAAGCTGAGCCCCTCGAGGTCGGGGGCGAGGTGGCGCCGCAGCAGTTCCGCATGCGCGCGCGTGGGCGCGAACACGACGCGCGCGAGCTTGAGTTCGCGCACGAGGTCGTGGCGGCGCAGCGCGTGCTCGGTCCAGCGCGCCTCGGTGGGCAGCCAATGCGCGCGCGGCGGGACGAGGTCGGCGCACGCCACGCACGGCGCGACGCCGCTCTTCGCGGCGCAGGGCCCCTGGCCGGAGGGCTGCACGCGGAAGGACAAGTCGCACGAGGCGTGGTGGTCGTGCACGCTCGCCACCGCGGGCGCGACTTGGCGCGCGGCGCGGAACACGAGGTCGCGCGAAAGCCGCAGCCAATGCTGCACGTGGACGACGTCGGGGCGCTCGGCCGCGACGAGGTCCTCGAAGGCGCGGCCCACGCGCGCCGACAGGCTCTTCTGCCAATGGTCGTGGTGCAGGTCCGGACGCGCGATCTCGACCACCGCCACGCGCCCGCCCGCGGCCAGTTCGCGCTCCTCGCGGCGCGGACGCGCCTCGCCCTGCTCCAGCCGGCCGCAGCACACGACCACCTCGGCGCCCGAGCGCGCGAGCAGCTCGGCGAGGCGCGACACGACGCGCTCGACTCCCCCGTCGCCCGCGCGCCAAGGATCGCGCGGCGTGGCGAGCAGAACCTTCACCGCGCCACCCGCTCGGCGACGAGCCGCGCGTAGCGCGCCTCGAGCTGGTCGACGTGCCACGCGAAGCCGGGCACGGGACGCGGCGCCAGCCGCGCGCCGTCCAGTTCGCCCGCGAGGAACCGCTCCAGCTTGGAGCGCAGGTCGTCGACCGAGCCGGGCGCGAAGCGCCAGCCGTCGACGCCTTCCTCGACGAACTCCGCCAAGCCGCCGTGGCCGGCGACGAGGAGCGGCACGCGCGCCGCGCGCGCCTCCTGCACCACGAGCGGAGCGTTCTCCCACCAGCGGCTGGGCACGACGAGCAGGTCGCACTCGGCGAGGAAGGCGGCGACGCCGGCGCGGTCGAGCGCTCCTTCGAGGCGCGCCCCGGAGGCGCGGGCGAGCGCGCGCAGCTCGGCCTGGTAGGCGGCTTCGCTCGCGTCCGACCCGCGCAGCCGCAGTTCGCCGCGCGCGCGCAGCTCGGGTGGCAGCGCGCCCCACGCGCGGAGCAGGAGATCGGGGCCCTTGGCGCGGATGCGCGCGCCGAGGTACCCCACGGAAAGCGGCGCGCCAGCCCGGCGCGCGGCGCGCGGCGCGCTCGGCGGCAGGTCGATGCCGAAGGGCAGGTGCTCGATGCGCTCGCGCGGCAGTCCCCCGTCGACCACGGCGCGCTCGAGTAGGAAGCGGCTCGGGGCGAAGAAGCGCGCCACCGACTCCGAGAGGCGCGCGCGCAGCGACGCGTTGCGCTCGAGCACCTCGCGCTCGAGGGCGCGCGCGCGCGCATCCTCCTCCGCGCCGA
>JBEBCR010000041.1:0-2540 GCA_041157565.1 Planctomycetota bacterium
CAAGGCGCAGGCCTGCTCCGCCTTCCTGCGCGGCATCATCGAGGTGGCCGCCGGCAAGGTCCCGGCCGTGAAGCCGCAGTCGGCCTTCTTCGAGATGTACGGAGCCGATGGCGCCAAGGCCTGGGAAGAGGTCGTGGGCGCGGCCCGCTCGGCTGGCCTTTTGGTCATTGGCGACGTGAAGCGCGGCGACATCGATTCGACCGCCAAGGCCTACGCCAAGGCTTTCCTCGAAGGCTCGTCGCCTGAAGACCGGGGGACGACCTGCGACGCCATCACCATCAATCCCTACCTGGGTGCGGACTCGGTCCAACCCTTCGTCGACACCTGCGCGCGCACGGGCACCGGCATCTATGTGCTGGTCCGCACCTCCAACAAGCACAGCGCCTTGTTCCAAGACCACGGCCAGCCCGTGTTGCACGAAAAGGTCGCGGCCGAGGTGGCCGCATGGGGGCGCCAAGTAATGGGCAATTGCCACCTATCTTCCATTGGAGCCGTCGTGGGAGCCACGCACCCGGCGGAATTGGCACGCCTGCGCGGCCTGATGCCGACGACGCCCTTGCTCATCCCCGGCTACGGCGCCCAAGGTGCCGGAGCGCGCGATGTGGTGGGTGGCTTCCTCGCTGGCGGCCGCGGAGCACTGGTCAACAGCTCGCGCGGCATCCTGTACGCCAACAAGCAGCCCAAATACGCCGGGCTCCATTGGAAGGACGCCGCCCGAGCAGCGATCGACGACATGATCGCCGAAATCAACGGCGCGCTGGGCGCCCCCCGCGCCGGCGCTTTGGCCTGAGCCCACCCAGCGCCACGCCACCACGATCGCCAACGCCATGCACACCCTGCGCCTCGAGCACCTGCGCGCCGACCTCCACGGCCCGGGAGCCATGGCGCGCGACGCGCTGTCTGGACGGTTGGCGCCGGAGCTGGTGCGCGTGCCGCTGCAACTCGAGGACATCGCCGCGCCACCCGCGCGCTTCGAGGAGGAGGATCGCGACGAACTGGCGCAAGTCCTCGAGTCGCGACTCGCGCCGCTCGCCCCGCCGGTCGCCGTGCTCGACGCCGTGCGCCACCTGCGGCGCGCCGACGCCTTGTGCGTGGTGACCGGGCAGCAACCGGGGCTGTGCGCCTCGCCGCTCTACAACCTGTGGAAGGGTCTGCACGCCGTCCGTCTGGCGCGCGCCTTGACGCAGCACCTCGAGCGTCCGGTGGTCCCCATCTTCTGGAACCACGCCGACGACCACGACGTGGCCGAGGTCCACCACCTCCACGTCCTCAACAAGAACCTCGACATCCAGAAGGTCGGGCTCGCGGGCATGTCCTCTGGTCGACAGCCCTTGTCGCGCGTCGTCTTCGACGAGGACAAGCATCGCTTGTCCGCGTTGCGCGCGGCGCTCGAGGAATCGGTGCACGGCTTGCCCCACGCGAGCCTCGCGCTGCAGCTGTGCCTGCCACGCGTCGGCGAGAGCTTCGCCTCGGCCTGGACGCGCACCATGGTCGAGCTGCTCGGCCCGCACGGGCTCGTCGTGCTCGAACCCGACTGGCTGCGCACGCGCTTCTCTCGCGCGCTGGCCGGGCTCGTCGCCGCGGACTGCTTCGACGAACTCGTGGGCGGCGCGCAGGCGGTGCGCGCGCGCGGCTACGACGCGGCCATCGAACCGTCCGATTCCGCGCTCGTCTTCCGCCAGGACGACAAGGGCCGACGCGCGCTGCGCGTCGTCGCGGGCGAATGGCGCTACGACGGCGAGGACGGCTCGCGCACGAGCGTCGAGCTCGCCGCGGAGATCGTGCAGGAGCCCGAAGCGTGGTCTCCCGGCGCGCTGTTGCGTCCGTTGGTGCAGGACCTCGCGCTGCCGAACATCGCCTACATCGGCGGACACGGCGAGCTCGCCTACCACGCGCAGCTTGGCGCGGCGCGCGCGGCGCTGGACCTGCCCCGCACGGCCTTCGTGCCGCGCTTGTCCTGCACCGTCGTCGAACCGGCGGTGCGCCTCGCGCTGCAGAAGCTCGGCGCGTCCACCGAGGACATCCTGGCCGCGCGCGGAGCGTGGCAACCCCGGCACGAAGTCCACGCGACGCCGGAGGTGTTCGCGCGCCTGCGCCAAGTGGCGCGCGACGGCGCGCGCGCGCTCGATGGGTGCCGCGAGGACCTCGCCGCCCTGGACAAGGGCCTCGCAGTGCACCTCAAGCGCATCGGCGACCAACTGAAGAAGAGCGTGGAGGAGATCGTGGTCAAGGCCGAGCGCGTGCAGCAGAACCGCTCGGGCAAGGGGCGGCGCCACGAACGGCGCGCCAACAACGCTCTGGCGCCGCGCGGCCTGCCGCAGGAGCGCGTGTTCGGGCCGCTGGCGCTCGTCGCCGCGCACGGAACCGATTGGATCGGCGAGCTGCTGCCGCAAGTCGATCCCTTGCCGCGCGAGCATCTCGTGGTGCACCTCGGCGCCGACCTGGTGGAGGAGGGGACATGAACGACGGCGATGGACTCAAGCTCGACGTGCTCGTGGTGGCCGCGCATCCTGACGACGCGGAGATCTGCGTCGGCGGCA
>JBEBCR010000042.1:0-4498 GCA_041157565.1 Planctomycetota bacterium
GCATGACGCTGTGGGTCGTGCTGCTGGCGCTGGACGAGGCGCTCCTGCGACGCGGCATGGGTTGGCGCGCGCGACTCCTCGAGAAGGCGCCGCACATCGTCCTCGGCCTCGCCGGCGCGGCCGTCGCCTCGTGGGCGATCCGCAGCGCGCCCGACGTCACGCGCGGCCTCGATGAATGGAGCCTCCTGCAGCGCGCCGGACAGGCCGTGCAGGGGCTGGTCTGGTACGCCGCTCGCACGCTGGACGCGCAAGGACTGTGCGCCATCCACGAGCTGCCCCACGCCTGGGATCCCCTCGAGGCGCGCACCTTCGCGTGCGCCGCGCTGGTGGCGGCGTTCCTGGGCCTCGCCTTCGCGCTGCGCAGGCGACTGCCGCTCCTTGGCCTCGGACTCTTCGCCTACCTCGTGCTCGTCTCGCCGGTGCTCGGCCTGCAGCAAGCCGGCCCGCAGTTCGTGGCCGACCGCTACGCCTACCTCGCCTCGATCCCGCTCGGGCTGCTCGCGGCGGGACTGGTGGCCTTGCGCGCGGCGCCACTGGCTTGGGCCGCCGCCATCGCGCTGGCTGTGCTGTGCGTGCCCGCGACGCGCGCGCAGTGCCGCCATTGGCGCGACGACGAGGCGCTGTGGACGCGCGTGCTCGCGGTGCACCCCGAGTCCTCCATCGGCTGGCAGGCGCGCGGCAACCTGCTACTGGCGCGGAACCGTCCCGCCGAGGCCCTCGCGGCCTTCCAACGCGCCGTCGCCGCCAACCCGCGCAACTGGCGCGCGCATTCCGGCGTGGGCGACGCGCTCGATCGCCTCGACCCGCTGGGGCGGTCGGACGAAGCCGTGGCGGCGTGGACGCGCGCCTTGGAGGGCTACTTCCCGCCATGGACGGTGCGCGTCAACCTCGCCAACCACCTGCTCGCGCGCCGTCGCGACCTCGCTGGAGGCGTCGCGCAGTACGAAGCCGCCGTGCGCGAGATGGAGTCGCGCGACGCGTACTGGACGGCGCCGCTCGTGTGGTACGGTGCCGGACAAGCCTTGCGCGCCGCGGGGCGCGAAGCGGAGGGCCGCGCGCTCCTCGAGAAGGCCGCCTCGGACGCGCGCACGCGCGAACGCGCCGTGCAAGCCCTGCGCGCGCCGCCGCCGCGACTCTGATCGACCACGCCAGCCAGCACCATCCGATGCCGACCAGCACGCCCGCGACCCGCCTTTCCGTCGACATGACGCCCGAGCAGGCGCTGCCGCTCCTGCGCGCCGCGGCCGAGCGGCTGCAACCCTACGCGCGCCGCACCCCGACGGTGCACGCCCACTGGCTGTCGGAGGCCACCGGGCAGGAGGTGCACCTCAAGCTCGAGAACCTCCAGCGCACCGGCGCGTTCAAGATCCGCGGCGCGCTCAACAAGGTGCTGCAGTTGTCGCCGGAGGACCTGGCGCGCGGACTCGTGGCGGCTTCGGCGGGGAACCACGCGCAGGGCTTGGCGCTGGCCGCGCGCCTCGCCGGCACGCAGGCGACGATCGTCATGCCGACGACGACGCCGATCCTGAAGGTGCAGCGCACGGAAGGCTTCGGCGCGCGCGTCGTCCTGCACGGCGAGAGCTTCGACCAGGCCGCCTCGCGCATGCGCGAACTCGCCGAGCGCGAGGGGCTCTTGGTCGTGCCCGCCTTCGACGACCCCGACATCATCCTCGGCCAGGGCACGGCCGGCCTGGAGTTCGCGGAGGACGTGCCCGACCTGGACGCCTTGGTGGTGCCCATCGGCGGTGGCGGACTGTGCAGCGGCATGGCGCTGGCGTTCAAGGCGCTGTCGCCGCGCACGCGCATCGTCGGCGTGCAGGCCTCCGGCGCCGCGCCGATGGTGCGATCGTTCCGCAGCGGCAGTCCTTCGCCCGTGGCCGACCCGCGCACGATCGCCGACGGCATCCGCGTCGGCGTCGTGGGCGAGTGGACGTGGGAGCTCGTCCGCCGGCACGTCGACGAGTGCGTGGTGGTCGAGGAGGACGAGATCGTCGACGCGGTGCTGCAGACGATCGAGAAGAGCAAGGTGGTGGCCGAGGCCGCCGGCGTGCCGGGCATCGCCGCCATCCTCGCCGGCAAGGTCCAAGGCGCGCGGAAGATCGGCACCATCGTCTCGGGCGGCAACATCGACCTGCACCTGATGGCGCGCATCATCGAGAACGGGCTCGAGCGCGCCGGCCGCACGCACGTGCTGCGACTGCGCACGCCCGACGCGCCCGGCCAGTTGAAGCGCATCGTCGAGGTGCTGGCCGAGCATGGCTGCAACATCGTCGACGTGCAGCACTACCGCGCCGGATGGCGCGTGCCGCTGGGCTTCGTCGACATCGACGTGCTCGTCGAGACGCGCAAGGCCGGACAAGGCGAGCAAGTCGAGCAGGCCCTCGAAGCCCGCGGCTTCGCGCTGCGGCGCTGAGCGCGAGCCCCGCGCTCAGCGCGACTTGGCGAGCGCCGCGGGCAGGCGCACCTCGAGCATGGCGGGCACCAGCAGCTCGCCGCGCCGCGCCGGCGAGAAGCGCCACGCCTTCAGGCACTCGAGCGCCACCAGGTCCAGCGGGCCGCCGCCCGAGGACACCACCTCGGGGTCCTGCACGGCGCCCGCGGCGTCCACGCGGAAGCGCAGCACGACTTCGCGCCCTTGCGCCGCCGCGACGAAGCCGGGGCAGTCCAGGGGATCCAAGGGAGTCGCCGGCAAGTCGCCAATGGCGACATCGAGGAAGTCGAGGCCAGGATGCATCCGCGTCGCGTCGATCCTTCCTGCGTGCACGAAGCCCTTCCGATCGATGGGCGCCGCGCGCGGCGCGGCGGGCTCCACGATCGCCGGCCCTTCGTCGCCGCTGTAGCCCAGCGCGCGCATGTCCTGGCCGAAGTCGGGACCACCGACGACGATGCCGGCGCTCCAGCGCGCATCCGCCAGCAGGAACTTCGCCAGCATCCGGGCGGTGGGCAGCCCCTCGACGGCGCGCAGCGACGTGCCGGTGCGCGGCTGGTAGACCATGAACGCCGGATCGACCTTGGGGCCCGCCGTCGTCTCCATCAGCCGCCTGTGGGCGTCGCCCTGAGTCGGATCGTCGAGGCGCAGCAGCACCGTCTCGTAGGATCCGAGCGCGTCGCGCACGTCCGGCGCGGCCAATACGGCGTGGATCGCGCCGCCCGGTTCGGCGAGCGCGCCCGACGCGAACACCGCCAGCACCAGCTTCTTGCCGCGGATCGCTGCGCGACCCGCGTCCTCGAGCGTGCCCGCGGTCCACGCGACCTGCTTGCGATCCACCGCCGGCGCGGGCACGGCCGGCTTGCGATCCACAGCCGGCATGCCGCCGACGACCGGCGACAGGCGGGTCTCCAACCGCTCCAAGGTGGCCAGCAGGCGCGTGTTCGCCTCCGCTTGCGCGCGCACATCCTTGCGCGAGGCGACGCCCTCGTAGGCGAGCCAACCGACGGCGAGCAGGAGCAGCACGGTCGCCAACATCTGGAATCGCTGCATCATGATCCTCTCTCCCAATTGGATGCGTGCGCATTCGGCGCGCACTTGGTCGTAGTCCCCGAACAGCCGGCTGGCCTCGCCGGCGGCCGCGGCGGCATCGAAGCCGCCTGAGCGCAACTCGGCGCTGCGCTCCTCCAGGTGGAAGCGCAGCTCGTCTTCGATGTCCTGCTCCACCTCGGCGCGCGGGCGCTGGTCGGGCGGGCGCGCATGCACGCCGAGGCGTTCGAGCCAAGAGGCCATGTCAGGCGCGCTCCGCGCGGCCGCCGCCCAGCACTTGCGCCACGGCGCCGGCTACGCGGCGCCAGGCCGACTCCTGCGCGCGCAGTTCGCGCCGGCCAGCGGTCGTGAGGCTGTAGTACTTCGCCTTGCGGTTCGATTCGGACAACCCCCATTCGCTGTCGATCCAACCGCGGCGCTCCATGCGGTGCAGCGCGGGATACAAGGTTCCCTCTTCGATGCGCAGCTCGGTGCCGGCGCGGGCGAGGATGGTGCGCACGATCGCGTAGCCGTGCATTGGTCCGGACTGCAGCACCTTCAGCACCAGCAGTTCGAGCGTTCCGGGCGGCAGTTCTTCGGCGGCTTCGGCCATGGCGGATTCTCCCCTAGACAATCTAGGGTAAACGCCTTCCCCCTAGATCGTCAAGGGGTAATGTCGAGCGCTTCCCGGGCGATCCACGATGCTTCCACGACCCCGCGCGCGACGCCCTCAGGGCATGACGGCGATCGCAGGACGAACGCCAAGATTGGGCAGGCGACGCGTGGGCGCGTAGCTGAAGCGTTGGCCCGAACGCGCCATCCCAGGGGCGTTGGTGCTGCTTCCTCCACGGAAGACCCGGTCCATCCGGCCGTCGTCGTCGTGGTCGATCAGGCCGTCGTCGGGCAGGCTGCAACGTCCGCCCCAGGTGTCGCGGCACCACTCCCAAGCGTTGCCGTGCATGTCGTGGAAGCCCCACGCGTTCGGACGACGGGCGTCGACATCCTCCAGCGAGCGCGATTCGCCGTCGAAGGCGCAGTTCG
>JBEBCR010000043.1:0-3742 GCA_041157565.1 Planctomycetota bacterium
CGCGACGGCCCGCGTTGCTGCTGCTCGACGAGCCGTCGAGCGCGCTGGACCACGCCGCCGCGACGCGCCTCTTCGACGATCTCGAGCGCCTGCGGCGCGAGCAGGGCCTCGCGTGGATCGCGGCCTCGCACGAGCGCGGCGCCGCCGAGCGCGCGCAGCGCGTGCTGCAGCTGGAGCGGGGCGCGCTCGTCGCCGAAGGCCCTTCCGACGAGTTCCTCGCGGATGCCGGGAATCCGCTGGTGCGCGCCTTCGCGGCAAGAGGACCGCGTCCGCGGACGGCGACGGCGGGCGGGATCGTGCTGGAAGCCAGCGACTTGCACCTCGTGCGCGGCGTCGGCCGAGCGCGCGAGCAGCACGTGCTGCGCGGCGCTTCGCTCGCGCTGCGCGCCGGCCGCGCCACGGCCGTGGTCGGCCCCTCGGGCGCCGGCAAGACCAGCCTGCTGCGGCTGCTCCTGGCGCTGGAGGCCCCCTCGGCGGGCGTGGTGCACTACCGCGACGAGGAGGGCGCGCGGCTGCCGTGGTCGGACATGGACGAGCGTCGACGCCGCCCGCTGCGCAAGCGCTTCGGGGCCGTGTTCCAGGATCCGCGCGGTTCGCTGGATCCGCGGCGCAGCGTGCGCCAGGCGCTGGTGGAGCCCTTGCGCGTGCTGGGCGGTTTCGCGCCGGCCGCCGCCGACGAGCGCGCGTCGCGGCTGCTTTTCGAAGTCGGACTGGACGCCACGTTCCTCGAACGCCTGCCGGCGGACATGTCGGGCGGGGAGCGGGCGCGGGTCGCCCTGTGCCGCGCGCTGGCGCTCGATCCGCGCGTGCTGGTGCTCGACGAGCCCACCGCGTCCTTCGACCCCATCCTGCGCGAGGAGTTCGCGCGCCTGCTCGGCGACCTGGTCGAGCGGCGCGGCCTGGCGCTGCTGTTCGTGGCGCACGACCTGGCGCTGGTCGGGATGCTCGCCGACGAGGTGCTGGAGCTAGCCGGCGGCGTGCTGCGCGCGGTCCTTCAGGACAGCGGCAGGCCGTAGTCCTTGCGCAGGATCGGCCGCAGCTGGTCGAAGTCGTCGATCACGTGGTCGGCGGCCACCTTGGGCGCCTCGTCCTTGAAGCGGCTGGCGCGGCGCGCCCAGGTCGCCACCATCCCGATCGACTTGGGCGGCGCGATGTCGTGCTCGGGGCTGTCGCCCACGTACATGACCTCGGCGGCCGAGAGGCCCATGTCGGACAGCGCCAGCTGGTACAGCTTGGGGTTGGGCTTGCTGATCCCGATCTGGTCGCTGATGAAGACCGCCTTGGGATCGAGGTAGGGCACCAGGCCGAGGCGCACGAGCTTCTCGGCCTGCTTGACCGTCCAGCCGTGCGTGACGATGCCGAGTCGGACGCCCGCGCGCTTGAGGTCGCGCAGCAGCGGGTAGACGTCGTCGAAGGGCGCCAGTTCGAGGAACTTCGTGTCGTGGTACGCCGCCACTCCGGCCGCCACGACCAGCGCGGGATTGACGCGCTCGAGGCTCTTCGGGCGCAGCCGCATGAGCAGCTTGTCGAAGTGGTGCTCGTAGTTGGAGCTGAACTCGTGCAGCACCTCGTCGAGCTCCTTGAGCACGTGCTCCTCCGGCAGGTCGAGCCCGGCTGAGATCATGGCGCGCACCGCGTTGGCGCGCGCGCGACGCGCGAAGGCCGTCGTCGGCACGAGCGTGTCGTCGATGTCGAAGAGGATGGCGGAGAGGCGCGTCACGCGGGCTGGATTCTACGCCCCGACCCCTCGGGCGCGCACGCGCGCCGCGGACCAGGAGGTCGCGGCGGCGCGCTTCAGGGCAGGATCGTGACCTGCGCCCAGTCCGCCGTCAGGCGGCGCGGACTGGTGTAGAAGCCCTGGTACCACTGCGTGGTGCCCACGAGGCTCGCGTTGCCGGGCAGGGCGATCGAGAGGCTCGAGGCGCCCGTGGCGTCGCTGGCGGGCATGGTGGTCATCGTCGTGGCGCTGCGCCGCAGGCGCAGCACCCCGATCGAGCCGAAGTTCGACGGCCCCGTGGCGGGCGCGGGGGCGCGCAGGAGGCGCACCGGCGAGTTGGCCGGGCCGCGCAGGTGGACAACGTGGCTCGTGCCGACGCGCGGCGCGCCCGCGATGCGCAGGTCCGAGGCGTCGAAGGCGAAGAGGGCGATGGAGCCGCCCGTCGAATAGCTGTTGGCGTGGCCGTTCTTGGCGGCGATGGCGACCCGCTCGCCGTCGCCGCTGATGTCGACGTCGAAGATGGAGCCGGTCGTCGAGTGCGTGGCGACGGGCGTGGAGCTCGAGCGCGAGTAGAGCCGCAGCTGGGCCACGCTGCCCGCCTGGTCGCCCCACAAGCCGAGCGCGAAGCGCGATCCGTCGGACGAGATGGCGATGTCGCCTGTCGAGTTCTGCTGGGTGCCCGCCCCGACGACCTCCTCGGCCATGGTCGTGGCGCGCGTGGCGACGTCGAAGGCCTCGACGCGCACCTTGAGGTTGGCGTCGAAGTAGTTGAACGCCCAGGCGATGGTCGAGGAGTCGCGCGAGACGTCGATGCGCGCGCAGTAGTTCGAGCCGGCCAGGGAGTGCTGGTGGATGCGCGAGTAGCCGCCGGAGGCGTTGCGCTGCCACACGTCGGCGCCGTTGAAGTAGCCGTAGGCGAACACCGAACCATCGCCGGAGATGGCGTGGGCGTCGCTGCCCGTGGGCACGGCCACCATCTGGCGCACCACGCGCGCCTGCGTGTCGAACACGATGCCGGTCGAGCTCGTGGCGGCGTAGAACGCGCTGCCGTCGGCGGCGAGGTCGAAGCCGCGCAGCTGGCCCACCATGTTGGCGATCTCGCCCGACCACAGCGGCGTGCCCGAGCCGATCCCGAAGATCGCCACCTGCAGGCGCAGGTTGGCCTGGCTCGTGGCGACGGCGACGATCGTCTGCCCGTCGTCGGACACGCCGACCCTCGCCGGCTGCAGCGCGGCGCCGGGCCACGAATAGGTCCACGCGGGCGTGCTGGAGCTCGAGCGCCAGCACGACACCAGCGGAACGCGCGAGTTGGAGCCGCTGGATTGCGGCAGCATGCGCAGCGAGGCGTGCACGTCCGCCGCGTCGGCGGAGTCGACGTGCGTGTACTGGCTCTCGAGCGGCACGCTGCGCTCCCACACCGGCAGCACCGGCATGGCGGAATAGGCCGAGATGAGCTCGGCGTGGTCGTTGCCGTACTCGAACTCCGTGAAGACCTGGCTGCCGCGCGCGCCGATCGACACGACGCGACCCGTCCAGCCCGCGCCGTCGTCGGTGCGGGTCCACAAGGAGCCACCGTCGATCAGGTTCTGCGCGGCGGCGGAACCCAGACCCGTGGAGAGGAGCGCGAACGCCCCCAGTCGCGACCAAAGCTTGCCCATCGCCTGCGCCCTCGCGCGGCCGCCGTCAGGATCCTCGACTCCCTGCCCGGAGTCGAGACGGCATTCCGCTCGCTTGGGCCTATCGGGGCGGGTGGAGGGCCGTCTTGAAACAAGTTCAGAAAATGCGAACTCCTGCGACGTCGTCTGTTTTCGCGCTGCGGGTGGCCGCCACCGGCGGGGGCGGCAGGCCCCTTGGAAAGCGCGGCGGGGAGCCCCGATCCCGGGACTCCCCGCCGCGGTTCGTCCCCGCCGGAGCGGGGCGCGTGGCGCTCAGCGCGCTTCGAGCTTGCGCATCTCGTCGCGCACGTCGGTGATGCGGGCGCGGATGAGGATCATGAGCGAGCGGTTCTCGTCGCTGTAGCCCTCG
>JBEBCR010000044.1:0-4266 GCA_041157565.1 Planctomycetota bacterium
GGATCGGCGACGCGCCGCGCCAACGCGGCAGCAGCGACGCGTGCACGTTCCACGCGCCACGCGGCGCGAGGTCGAGCACGTCCTGGCGCAGGATCTCGCCGTAGCTCGCCACGAGCAGCGCGTCCGGGCGCCACGCGCGCAACGCCGCGAGGAACTCCTCGCCGCGCGCCTTCTGCGGCTGCAGCACCGGGATGCCGCGCGCCGTCGCGGCCAGCACCATGGCCGAAGGCTCGACCTTCATGCCGCGACCGCGCGGCTTGTCGGGTTTCGTGACGAGGCCGACGACCTCGTGGCGACCGCTCGCGAGCAGCGCGTCGAACACGGTCGCGCCGAAGGGAGGCGATCCCAGGAACGCGACCTTCAACGGCGCCGGGCCCCGCGGCTCAGAGGTGGGCCGAGACGAGCGACTTCAGGCGGTCGTAGGGCATGGCGCCCATCTGGCGCGCCACCATCTTGCCGCCCTTGAAGACCATGAAGGTCGGGATGGAGCTGACGCCCAGCGAGCTGGCGATCTCCTGGCTCTCGTCGGTGTTGATCTTGACGACCTTCACCTGCGCGCCGAGTTCGCCCGCGATCTTGTCGACGCTCGGGCCCATCGCCTTGCACGGCCCGCACCAGGGGGCCCAGAAGTCGACCAGCACCGGCACCTGGCTCTTGAGGACGACGGAATCGAAGGTCTGGTCGGTGACGTCTTGTGCGGCGCTCATGGCGGATGGGGGCTGGTTGGCTGGACGGGCGCTGCATCGAGCGCCGCGAAGGGAGACTATGGGCCACGGCGCGCCCCCAGACAAGTGGCGCCACGCGTCGTCCCGCTCCCGCGACCACCTTCCGCTCCCGAGCGGGCGCAAGGCGGCCTAGGCTTGTTCGTCGGCGGGTTCCGCGGCGACGCCTTGCGCGTCCGCGCCGGCGTCCTCGGACGGGCCCGGCTCCGTGGCGCCCGCGGACCGCGGCGCGCCCTCGGGCGGCTCCTCGGGGCGCTCGTCGTCGAAGGTGCTGGCGGCGAGCATGCCCGCGAGGTCGGCCTCGCCCTCGGGCTGGAAGGCCAGCAGGATCTCGCCTCCGCCTTCGGGCTGGCTGGCGCGCACCACGCCGAGCTTGCACAGCTCGAGCAGCGCGCAGAACGAACCGACCAGCGACTCGCGCGTCGGCTCGGCGTCGATCGACAGCACCAGCTCGCGCAGGCCCAGTTGTCCGGATTTCTTGACACGCTCGGCCAGCGCCTGCACGTAGAAGCGCAGCGGGCGGCGGTCGACGGCCACCTTGTGCGGCGCGTTGGCCAGCGTCTCGCGCAGGAGCCGCGAGAACGCTCCGAGCAGGTCCCAGGCCGTCACCTCGCCCAGGTCGAGCTCGGGCTCGGGCGCGTCGACCTCGAGCGGAGAGGCGCCGCGCGGATGCTGCAGGTCGCGCACCTCGGCGCGCCGGCCGAGGTCCTCGGACGCGGTGCGGAACCGGCGGTATTCGACCAGCCGCTGGATCAGCTCGTCGCGCGGGTCGAGGCCGTCGTCGAGGTCGACCGACTCGCGCGGCAGCAAGGAGCGGCTCTTGATGGCGAGCAGCGTCGCGGCCATGACGAGGAAGTCGCCGGCCACCTCGATGTCGAGCTCGCGCATCGCCTTGAGGTGCGCGAGGTAGCCCTCGACGACGCGCGACACCTCGACCTCCTGGATCTCGACTTCCTGCTCGCGCACCAGGTGCAGCAGCAGGTCCATCGGGCCGTGGAAGACCCGCTCGAGGCGCACGGTGTAGTCGCGCGCCACCTGGTCGGGGGCGCTCACCACGCGCCTCCGAGGCCCACGATCGCCTCGAGCACGCCCTCGACCCAGCTGATGGCTTCGCGCTGCAGCGCGTTGAAGGCCGGCACGAAGAACATGAGGGCGAACACGATGAACAAGCCCCAGCGCTCCAGCGCCATGTAGCCCGGCCGCAGGTCCTTGGGCAGCAGCCACGCCGTGATGCGCGAACCGTCGAGCGGCGGGATGGGGATGAGGTTGAACACCAGCAGCAGCACGTTGACCGACACCAGCGTGTCGAGCACGCGCGGCAGGAGGTCCGCCGACCGCGAGTACATGCTTTCGGCCGCCCCGTTGTAGAAGCCGGTGTGCACCGCGAGCTTCCACATGGCGAGGAAGACGGCCGCCAGGAGCAGGTTGGACAGGGGACCCGCCGCGGCCACGAAGCTCATGTCGCGCCACGGCGAGCGCAGGCGGTGGAAGTCGACCGGCACGGGCTTGGCGCCGCCGAACAGGAAGCCCGAGGTGAGCAGGAAGAAGGCGGGGATGGCCACGGTCCACATCCAGTCGATGTGGGCCATCGGGTTGAGCGTCAGGCGCCCCATCTGCCGCGCCGTCGGGTCGCCGCAGCGGTCGGCGGCCCAGGCGTGGGCCGCCTCGTGCACGCCCAAGGACACCACCAGCAGGGTCAGCACGAGGACCACGTAGAGCGGATCGGCGGCGAAGTCCAGCAGGGCGATGCCGCCGACGCTGCTCGCCGGGAAGGCCATGTGCAAGGAGGCCCCGCCAGCCACGGCGAGGAAGGCGTTGCGCAGGAAGCGGCGGGTGCGGGACATCGGCGGCGGTGCGCGCCCGGCGGGACGCGCGGCGGATTCTACGCGATGGGCTGGCCGAATTCCCGCGCGTGCGCGCCGTTGCAGGCGCTTCGACGCGACCTCTAGAATCCGACCGAAGCCGCGCGCCGCTCGCTGCTTGCGACGGGGCCTCGGAGCCGCGTCGCGCCGACCGCGCCGCGACACCCCCCTTGGACGCCCGCCCGCACCACCACCCGCTCCTCGCGCAGGCCGCCGAGGTCATCCGCAGCGAAGCCGCCGCCATCGCCGCGCTCGAGGCGCGCCTCGACGAGCGCTTCGTGGCCGCGGTCGAGGCCATCGTCGCCTGCGAGGGCTTCGTCGTCGCCACGGGCGTCGGCAAGGCCGGCATCGTCGCGCAGAAGATCGGCGCCACGCTGGCCTCGACCGGCACGCCGAGCTTCTTCCTGCACCCCACCGAGGCGCTGCACGGCGACCTCGGCCGCATCCGCGCGCGCGACGTGCTGCTCGCCCTGTCGAACAGCGGCGAGAGCGCCGAGATCGTGGCGCTCCTGCCGAGCGCCCGCGCCATCGGCGCGCGCGTCGTCGCCATCACCGGCGCCCCGCACTCGACCTTGGCGCGCCACGCCGATTGCGTGCTCGACATCGGGCGCGTGCAGGAAGCCTGCCCGCTCAACCTCGCGCCCACCGCCAGCACCACGGCCATGCTCGCCATGGGCGACGCGCTGGCGATGGTCGTGCTGCAGCGGCGCAACTTCTCGCGCGAGGACTACGCGCGCTTCCATCCCGGCGGTTCGCTGGGTCGCCGGCTGATGAAGGTGGGCGACATCATGCGCCGCGGCGAGCAACTGCCGCTGTTGCCGCGCGGCTCGACGCTCAAGGAAGCCGTGCTGGTGATGAACCGCACGCCGGGTCGCCCGGGCGCGGCGCTGGTCGTCGACGCGGACGGCAGGCTCGCCGGCATCTTCACGCACGGCGACCTCGCGCGCTTGTTCGAGCGCGGCGTGGCCCTCGACGGCGCGCAGGTGGTCGACGCGCACATGGGCACGAAGCCCAAGACGACCAGCCCCGAGGCGCTGGTCGAGGACGCGCAGCACCTGCTGCACGAGCACAAGATCGACCAGCTCGCCGTGGTCGACGCCGCGCATCGTCCGGTGGGACTCGTCGACGTGCAGGACCTGCTGGACCTGAAGGTCTAGGGCGCGCGCGACGTGGACGCCAACGCATCACGACTGGACGCCGCCTTCCAGCGCGCCAAGCTGCTGGTCCTCGACGTGGACGGCACGTTGACCGACGGCCGCATCTCCTACTTCGACCACGCCGGCGGCGTGGGCGAACTCCTGTCGTTCGACGTGCGCGACGGGCTCGGGCTGCAGTCGCTCCTCCGCGAGGGGATCGTCGTCGTGCTCGTCACTGGGCGCGGCAGCCCGGCGCTCGAGCGCCGGGCCGGCGAGCTGAAGCTGCGGCTCTTGCAGCGCGTGGCCGACAAGCGCGCCGCGTTGGAGTCCTTGCAGGCCGAGCTCGGCGTCGCGCCTGCCGAGACGCTCGCCATGGGCGACGACCTGCCCGACCTCGGCCTCGCCGAGCGCGCCGCCGCGTTCGTCGCGCCGCGCGACGCCGTCGACGAAGTGCGCGCTCGCGCGCAGCTCGTCGTGTCGCGCGACGCCGGTCGCGGCGCCGTGCGCGAGCTGTGCGAGCGCGTGCTCGCCGCGCGCGGGGCGGGC
>JBEBCR010000045.1:0-6655 GCA_041157565.1 Planctomycetota bacterium
GGCTCCTTGCGCAAGTGGACGCCGGTGCTGCACCACGCGCGTTCGCACCGCCAGGCGGTCGAGGTCGCGCGCAGTCGCCATCCCGAGATCATCTGCACGCAACTCGAGGGCGACCCGCGCGCCATCAAGCCCTTCGCGGAGGAGATCCAGGCCGTGTCGCCCGGCACGGCGGTGGTGGCGCTCTACCGTCCCGAGAACCTCGGCTTCGGCGAGAACGAGCACACGGTGATCATCGAGGCCATGCGCTCGCAGGTGCAGGACTTCCTGCGCCGTCCGCTGGCCGCGCCCGAGCTGCAGCAGCTGCTCGACCGCCTGCTGCGCCGACCCGCGGAGGTGCGCCGCGAGCTGGGCCGCATCCTGTCGTTCGTCAGCAACAAGGGCGGCGTGGGCAAGTCGACCATGTCGGTGTCGACCGCCGTCGAGCTGGCGCGCCGCATGGAGCCTGGCCGCGTGCTGCTGGTCGACGTCTCGCTGCACCTCGGCAGCTGCGCGCCCATGCTGGATCTCGCGCCCACGACCAGCCTCGCCTCGGCGGCGCGCGAGAAGAGCCGCCTGGACGAGACCCTGCTCAGGAAGCTCGTGGCGCGCCACGAGTGCGGCCTCGACGTGCTGTCGGCGCCCATCGACGCGGTCGAGGCCGCGGACATCGACGACGAGGCGCTGACGCGCGTCCTGGCGCTGGCGCGGCGCAGCTACGACTACGTGATCGTCGACACCTTCCCGATGCTCGACGGCATGATCATGGCGATCCTCGACTTGTCGGACCGCGCCTACGTGGTCGCGCAGAACACGGTGCCCAACGTGCTCGGCTGCGCGCGCCTGCTGCCGGTGCTGCTGCACCTCGGCTACCCGCGCGAGCGCACGCGCGTCGTGCTGAACAACAACTTCGAGTCGGCTCCCGGCGGACTGACGCTCTCCGACGTCGAGGCGCGCCTCGAGCGCGAGGTCGACTTCGTCGTGCCGTACCAGAAGCGCCTGATCACCGCGCTCAACACGGGCCGGCCGTACATGCTGCACGGCAACCGCTGGTGGGGCTTCGGACGCACGGTCAAGAAGCTGGTCGACGACATCCAGGAGACGCTCCCCGTCTCGCGCGGCGCTGAGGCGCCGGTCGCGCGCGTGGAGGGCGATCCCGCGGCCGCGCTGGCCGGGGCGGAGTGAGCCATGGCCGAGTCCCTCGACCGCGACGCCCTGCGCGCGCGCTTCACGCGCTCGATGAACACCGACGTGGCCGCGCGCATGCGCCCGGCCGACGAGCGCGAGTCCGCGGCCCGCGCGGCCCGCGAGGGCTCCGACGCCGTCGTGGTGGGCAACCGGGCGGTCGGGGTCGACTACCTCTCCATCAAGTCGCGGCTGCACGGGCGGCTGCTCGACGAGATCGGCGACAAGGCCGTCCACGCCTCGGGCGAGGAGGCCATCGCCCGCGCGGTCGAGCAGTTCGTCGAGCGCGTGCTGCGCACCGAGGACCTGCCGCTCAACGCCGAGGAGCGCGAGCGCCTCGCCAGCGAGCTGACCGAGGAGACGCTGGGAGTCGGCCCGCTGGCGCCCCTGATGGCCGACCCGGCGGTGACGGACATCCTCGTCAACGGCAAGGACAAGGTGTGGGTAGAGCGCTTCGGGCGCCTGGCGAAGACCGAAGTGCGCTTCCGCGACGACGAGCACGTCGTGCGCGTCATCGAGCGCATCGCCGCCCGCGTGGGACGTCGCATCGACATCTCGTCGCCCATGCTCGACGCGCGCCTGCCCGACGGCAGCCGCGTCAACGCCACGATCCCGCCCGTCAGCATCGACGGGCCGACGCTCTCCATCCGCCGCTTCGGCCGCACGCGGCTCAAGCGCCCCGACCTCGTGCGACTCGGCATGCTGTCCCAGGAGATGGTCGCCTTCCTCGACCTCGCCGTGCAGGCGCGGCGCAACGTCCTGATCTGCGGCGGCACCGGCGCCGGCAAGTCGACGGTGCTGGGGGCGCTGGCCGAGGCCATCCCCAACGACGAGCGCATCGTGACCATCGAGGACACGGCCGAGCTGATCCTCGACCAGGAGCACGTCGTGCGCCTCGAGACGCGGCCTTCGAACGTCGAGGGGCGCGGCGTCATCTCGGCGCGCGACCTGCTGGTCAACTCGCTGCGCATGCGGCCCGACCGCATCATCGTCGGCGAATGCCGCAGCGCCGAGGCGCTCGACATGCTGCAGGCGATGAACACCGGCCACGACGGGGGCATGACCACCGTGCACGCGAACTCGCCGCGCGACGCGCTGGCGCGCCTCGAGACCATGGTGCTGATGGCCGGCCTCGACCTGCCGGCGCGCGCCATCCGCGACCAGATCGTCTCGGCGCTGCACCTCGTGGTGCACGTGCGCCGCTGCGACGACGGCGTGCGCCGCGTCGAGTGCGTCACCGAGATCGTCGGCCAGGAATCCGGCGTGCCGCTGCTGCAGGACATCTACCGCTGGACGCAGACCGGACGCAGCGGCCGCAAGCTCGTGGGATCGCACGGCGCCACCGGCGTGGTGCCGCGCATCGCCCACGAGCTGCGCGAGAAGGGCGTGGACGTGCCGTTGCAGTTGTTCCACAAGGCTGGTGC
Organism: Planctomycetota bacterium; assembly: GCA_041157565.1. Taxonomy (GTDB): domain Bacteria; phylum Planctomycetota; class UBA1135; order UBA1135; genus SXXH01. The sequence goes on from JBEBCR010000045.1 coordinate 2,586, forward strand.
CGCGTGAGCTGGGTGGCGTTCTCGCTGGCGCCGGTCGCCGTGGGCGCGGCCATCTGGGGCGCGCGCTCGCACTACCTGCGGCACGTGGCGCGCCAGCGCCTGTACGCGCAGGACATCAAGGAGGCCGCCGAGCACGTCGAGCAGCGCTCGGAGGCCGAGCTGTGCCCCGCGCTGCGCCGCCAGCGCTGGATCCCGCCGCTGTTCGGCGCCGCCTGCGGCGCGTCCCTGCACTTGGCCTTCGGCCTGGCGCCGCTCTACTGCGTGGCCTTCGCCGCGCTGGCGACCGTGCTCGCCCTGATCGTCGAGGGCATCCTGCACGCGCGCCGCTCGCTCGAGCTGGAGACCCAGCTCGCCAACTCCATCGACCTGATGGTGTCGGGCCTCGTGGCCGGCGCCGCGGTGCCCGAGGCGGTGGAGACCGCCGCGCGCGAGTCCCGCGCGCCGCTGCAGGGCGAGCTCGAGCAGGTGCTCGCCCGCTTGCGCGGCGGCGATCGGCCGAGCCTCGTGTTCGAGGACCTCGCCAAGCGCGTGCCGCTCGAGAACTTCCGCCTGTTCGCCTTCAGCATGGCGGTGCAGAGCGAGGCGGGCGGGAGCCTCGCCACCACGCTGGCCTCGGTCGGCCGCTCGATCCGCGACCGGATCGAGATCGGGCGCAAGGTGCGCTCGCAGACGACCCAGGCGCAGGCCTCCGTGGTCGGCATCTGCGCCATCACCTACGGGCTGGCGCTCCTCATGTGGCTGCAGAACGAGGCCGACTTCGAGGCCTTCGCCGCCAGCGACGTGGGCACGCTCTTCGCGTCCATGGCCATCCTCCTGCAGGCGGCCGGCCTGCAGTGGATCACCCGACTGTCCCAGTTGCGCTTCTGAGGAACGCGATGGAACTCGACCAGCAAGCCCGCCTCGCCATCGTCGTCGTCGGTTGGACGGCCTGCCTCGCCCTCATGGCGTGGTACATGCGCCGCCGCGTGCTCTCCGATCGCGCGCGCAGCCGCGCCTGGGCGGAGGAGTCGGCCATCGCCGTCGAGCACAAGGCCGTCGAGGACCTCGAGCGCCACGGCTGGCTGCGGCGCAAGCTGCACCTCGCCGGGATGCGCGGACCCGACGCGCCGCGGAACTTCCTCGTGGCGTGGGGCGGACTCGTGGCCGCCGCCGGCGCCGCGGCTTGGCTCCTCGAGTCGTCCGGCGCGCTGGAAGAGGCGCGGGCCGTGGCCGCCTCGGCGAGCGGCGCGTTGTCGAGCGCCTTGACGGGGATCGTCGCCGCGCTGCCCGCGGTGCTCGTCCTCGGCGCGGCCGTGCTGCCGTGGGCCGTGGTGGATTCGCGCCGCAAGGAGCGCCTCAAGCAGGTCGAGGAGGACTTGCCGACGACGCTCGAGATGCTGGCGACGATGAGCGAGTCGGGACTCGCCTTCGACCTCGCGCTGCAGAAGACGCTGGCCACGACCAAGGGCGACCGGCCGTTGCTCGCCGAGCTGCGCGCGTTCGAGGCCGAGATGCGCGGCGGCGTGCCGCGCGTGCAGTGCTTCCGCCGCTTCGGCCGCCGCATCGAGCATCCCGCCACCACGAACTTCGTCTCGGCGCTGGTCCAGGCCGAGCAGGTGGGTTCGGGCTTCACGCGCGTCCTGCGCGCGCAGGCCGACGACATGCGCAACCGCCGCCGCGAGGAGGCCAACGCCATGGCGCAGGCCATGACCGTCAAGCTGGTCTTCCCGCTCGTGATCTGCTTCCTGCCGGGCATCTTCGTCGTCGCGCTGGGCCCCGCCATGTACAAGCTCGTCGACTTCGTCGGCGGCATCGCCGTCGGCATGTGACGCGCGAGCTGCACCGCGGATTTTCCCGCCTTTTCGCACCCGATCGGTCCGTCGCGCGCGGAAGCACCGCGCCAGGGATTCCGCACCGACCGCCTCCACGAACGCACCTCGAGATCCACCCCATGCGCATGATCGACGCCTTGCACCGCGCCGGACGCTCCGGCGGTCCGCTGAAGACCCAGATGTGGGCGGGGGCCCTCGTCGTGGCTAGCCTCGGCGCGGCGACGCCCGCGGTGCTGCGCGGCCCGAGCTTCTTCGCGCGGCCGCAGTCGGGCTCGTACCTCGTCGAGGTGATGCAGGACAACGCCCCGGGCAAGGCGCTGAAGCCGCTGCGCGTGGGCGAGGAGGCGATCCTGCGCTTCTCGAAGGAGATCAAGGAGGTCACCTCCGTCATCGGCGGCTTCTTCGCCGTCGAGGCCACGCGCGGCTCCGAGCTGCGCCTGCGCGGGCTCGCCGCGGGCCGCGCCACGCTGACGATCACCTACGTCGACGGCAGCGTCGAGCAGCTCGCCATCGAGGTGCAGCGCGACCTGTCCTTCCTGAAGGCCCAGCTCGCCAGCATCCACGGCGAGATCCGCCTCGACCGCGCTCCCGACACCGAGGCCATCGTGCTGACCGGCCTCGTCGACACGTTGAGCCAGGCCGAGCGCGCCGGCGAGGTGGCGCGCGAGTACCTGAAGGACCTGCGCGTCATCAACCTGCTGCGCGTGCGCGATGGATCGCAGACGCTAGAGGGGCGCATCCGCGACGAGCTGACCGTGGTGGGCGTGGCCGACGCGCGCGTGCGCCAGTTGTCGGGCCAAGGCTCCAGCGAGCTCGTCGCCATCGTCGAGGGCCGCGTGAAGGACCTCGCGCAGCTCGAGACCGCCTTCCGCGTCGCTTCCGGCATCCTCGGCGACAAGGCGCGCATCGTGAACATGATCGTGGTCGAGGACCGCCCGGCGGCCATCGAGCAGGCGATCGAGAAGGCCATCCACGCCCAGGTCGGGGCGACCAAGGTGCGCGTCTCGCGCCTGTCGGGCGAGGCGGACTTCGGCGCGGGCGACATCCTCGTCCTGAACGGCACGGTGCCGGACCAGACGAGCCTCGCGCGCACGCTGACCTTGGCGGCCAAGATGCACGCCCAGCTCGACCTGGCGCGCAGGAAGCGCGACGGCGAGATGGAGCGCATCACCGAGACGCTCGACGGCGGCGGGACGCGCATCACGGAGCGACCGCTGCGCCTCGACGACGTGCTGAAGGACATCAAGGTGGTCGCCGACGAGTCCGGCGCCTTGGCGATCGAGCAGTCCTCGAACCAGGGCAACGCGCTAGGAGCCATCCTCGGACAGTCGGGCTCGGGCTCCAACAACCAGGCGAAGCTCCTGCAAAGCGAGTTGGGCTCGAACCTCGCGCGGGCCAAGGTGGTCGAACTCGCCGGCGGGCGCGTGATCTCGTTCCTCGAGGTCGACGACCTGCCGCAGGTGCGCGTGTCGATCCGCATCTACGAGGTCAACCGCACCGCGCTTTTGACCTGGGGTTCGGACGTGAAGAAGCTCCAGTACGCCGACTTCGACTCGAACGGCATCAACCCCAACTCCTTCGCCACGGATGCGGAGGGGAACATCGTCACGAACGCCAACGGCGAGCCGGTGCTCGGCAGCGGCAACGCGGACGCGGCGGGCATCCTGTCGTTCCTGGAAGGCGGCTTCGGCAGCACGCTGCAGCTCGGCGGCGGCCGCCTCGGCCTCGACTGGGCCTTCAACCTGCTGGAGACCGAAGGCATCGCGCGCGCCTTGACGACGCCGACCTTGACGGTGCTGTCCGGCGAGGTGGCGGCGGTGGGCGACGGCGGCAGCGTCGCCATCAACAGCAGCATCACCACGCCGGTCGGCGCCAACACCAACGGCGTGGGGGTCTTCAGCACGGTGCAGGACAAGGAGTTCGGCATCAGCCTCGCGGTGCGCCCGCTGGTCGACGAGAAGGGCTACGTCACCCTGACCGTCGTGCCGAGCGTGTCGAACCCCGACTTCGAGCTGACCACGACCGTGCGCGAGACCACCGGCAGCGACCAAGGCACCGTGGCGTTCAACAAGCAGTCGCTCAAGACGACCACGCGCCTGCGCGACGGCGAATCGCTGCTCGTCGGTGGACTGGTCAAGCAGCGCCGCAGCGACGACTCCGGGCAGACGCCGTGGCTGCACCAGGTGCCCGTCGTCGGCGGATTGTTCCAGGACAAGAGCTACAGCGACTCGGACCGCGAGCTGGTCTTCGTCGTCACGC
>JBEBCR010000046.1:0-3427 GCA_041157565.1 Planctomycetota bacterium
GAGCCCGAGGCCCTCCCACAGTCCCTCGGCGAAGAGGCTCGCCCTGGCGCGCGACGGGTCGTCGGCCAAGGCGTCCTCGATGCGCCAGACTTGCCCGCGCCGCGTCGACACCATGAGGTCGCCGTCCGGCATCAAGCCCATGCCACCCACCTCGAGGATGGCGTCGTCGGGAAGCTTCAGGTGGTCGACCTGGTAGTAGCGCGCTTCGACGGCCGGGTCCTGCAGGCACGAGGCGAGCGACGCGAACAGGGCGATCATCGGGACTCCTCCTGCAAGGCGGCCTGCGCGACCGCGTCGATCGTGGCGAGCGGATAGGCCTCCACGGCCAACCACCGCGGCCGATCCGGCTTGGCGCCGAAGAGAAGGCGCGCGTCGGCTGCTCCCGACTCGAGGCTCTCGGTGGCGTCGAGTCCGCGGGCGACGCACAACTCGGCGCCGGACGGCGTCCGCCACAACGCGGCGTGGGCGCGCGCGCCGACCACGGCGTCGATCCGCTGCGGCGCGACGGAGAGCGCCAGCTCGACGGGTTCGCGCGCCTCGATCCACAAGCGGCGCGCGAAGCCCGCGCCGGCCTTGCCGTTGGCGGTCCCCAAGGCCTCGACGACGCGCGCCACGATCCGGCCGCGCTCGTCGCGCAGGTCGTACTCGAGCTTGGGATGGGCGCCGTCGACGCGCGTGGCGCAGAGCTCCGCGCGCAGCGCGCCGGGCGCGCCTTCCAGCCCGCGCAGCGCCCAGCCGGGACCGGCCAACCCGCGCAAGGAAACGACGCGACCCAGCGGCCGCAGCGCGTCTCCGCCGCGGTTCTCCCAGTCGCCGCGCTCGACGAAGCCGCCGCGCCGCACGGCCACCAGGCGCAGGTCCGCGGCGTCGAACTCGAAGCTCAGGCCGCTGGGGTCCCCGACCAGGAGGCCGCGCACGCGCTGGGCGACATGGCCGTCGATCGACGGCAGCTTGCCGCGCGCGACCACCGGCCGCTCGTGCACCACCAGCTCCGTGCCCTTCACCACCGGCGCGCGGGCCGACTCCGGCGCGAAGGCCAGCACGTAGTTCGCCAGCAGCGCGCGCTCCTCCGGCTTGAGCGCCCCCTCGAAGGCCGGCATCTGCGAGCCCGGGATGCCGTGCGCGATGGTCTTCACCAGCGCCTCGGGGGTGTTCCCGAAGGAGAAGCCGCCGTCGCGGAAGCTGCGCGCGGGCCGATCGAGCTTGGTGGCGCCGCGCCCGTCCCCCGTCTCGCCATGGCACTGCACGCAATGGATGGCGTAGAGGGCCTTGGCGCGCCCCCCGTCGTCGCCCGCCTGCGCGGCCGCGGCCGACGTCGCCAAGTAGGGCAGCACGAGGGCCGACGCGATGCGCCAGGCGCCAGGGATCCGAGTGGAGCGGGTGCGAGCCGATGCCATGGACGCAGGGTAGCACTTCCGACTCCCGCCGCCCATGGCGCGCGCGGCCCGTCGAACGAGGAGCGGGGGGAGGCCGCCCCTCCGGCGACCGCCCCCCGCGGACGTCATCCCGTCAAGTTCGCTTGACAGATGCGCGACTCTCGATCACGGCACCCACGTCATGGCCAGCGCGTTCGTCGTGTTGAGGACCGCCGGAGTGCAGAAGGGCGCGGTGTTGCGGTAGAAGATCTGGTAGAAGCGCGTGCCGGGCACGGTCACGCCGCCCGCCGCGGCGATCGAACCCGTCCCGGGGACGGTCCACCCGTACTGGATGTTGCCGGCCAGGCAGTTGCGGGTGAAGAGGCGCGTCTGCACTCCGGCGATGCAGCGCAGGCCGTCGCCGAACGGCACCGGCGGCGCGCCGAGGGTGCCTTGCACCAGCACCGCGCTGGCGCTGGCGGGCATCCCGGAGCCGGACATGATCACCGTGTCGGCGCTGATCGACGGAGTGCCGTTGGTCCACAACTTGGCGCCGAGGGGGTTGACCGAGTTGCCGCAGCCACGCCCCGGTGCGCCGTTGTTGCCGCAAGGGCACGGCGCTCCGCTCGTCGCGGCGCTCGAGCAGTACTCGTCGGCCTTCGGCGCGTCGTGCAGGGTGTCGAGCGCGTCGAGGTCGTCGGCGATGTTCGCCATGCCGGACCGCATGGTGACCAGCCCCAGGCTCTCGGCCGCGACGAAGATGCCGGGACGCCCACCCGCGACGAACGGCGGGATCAGGATGTCGCCGGGCTCGATGGGCTGGCCGAACAGCGAGTCCAGCTGCCCGACCACGGCCGAGCCGCGACGAACGCTGAAGAGCAGCATGTCGGTCTGGCCGAACATCCAGTCGAACAATCCGGCGTTGCGCTGGTAGCCGGCGACGCCGTTCTCGCAGATGGCGAGCGCGTCGAGGTCGTCGGTGCCGATGCCGCCGAGGTCCAGGCCCAGGGCGCCCGCCGGCGCGTACACGATGATCGCCCCCGACGGTTCGGCGTACAGCACGTCTCCACCGCGGAAGCCGTGCGCGGGCGCCGAGCCGCTGTTGGCGACGCCGGTGAGCGGGTTCAGGAACGCGGCGTCCAGCGAGAAGTACGTGCGCGTCACCCGCGGCAGCCACTGGTCGGGCACGTCCCCGTCGAGCGCGTCCAAGTCGTCGCCGACCGCTCCAAGCCCCGGCTCCAGCAGGCCCAGGCCCGGGTAGACCGCCGCGGTGCAGCTGGCGAGGCCGTTGCCGTCGTGCAAGCCTTGGTTGCCGACGATGGGAGCTCCGGGCCCGGCCGGCACCATGGGCACACCGAGGTCGCGGAAGACGTCGGCCGCGGCGTCCATGCACGTGGATTCGGTCCCGACGCTCGGGAACGCCGGAGCGGCGAAGTTGCCGCGCGACCACTTGTCCACGGAAAACGCGTAGCGCGACGGCGGGGCAACGGCGCCCGGAACGATGCGCTCGATGCGACGATCCAAGCCATGGCTGATCGCGTCGACCTCGACGCGGCCGGGCGTGCCGCCCGGATGGCCGACGGATGCCGCGTGGAGGGCGAGGTTCAGGCCAAAGGGCGCGAAGGCGCCGGCGGACTCCGTGATGCCGGGTTGCAGCAGCGGACCAATCGCGGGCAAGAGGGTCTGGGGCAGCAGCAGGTCGCCTTCGGTGATGGGCACGCCCCCGAACGAGTCCGGCACGCCCACCGTCGGGCTGAGCCAGTCGATGCCGAAGACCGTCAGTTGGGGGACGCCTTGGGCCATCGCCGTGGAGGCGAGGAGCAGCGCGGAGACGGGGGTGGCGTGGAGGATCTTCATGGTCTGTGTTCCGTGTTCAGGTGGGGTGTGGAGAGGCGGGAGCGCCTCGACGACTGCTCAGGACGCACCCGGCCGCGGCGTGGAAGGCAAACCGCGAATTCGCCGCAAACTTCATCCGGAAAAGGACTTGCGCGACAAGGATCCCGAGCAAGCCACGCCCTGCGGCGGATGCCCCCTCTCCAGGAGAACGGCCGTGGGGGGGGGGGGGGGGGCCC
>JBEBCR010000047.1:0-2940 GCA_041157565.1 Planctomycetota bacterium
CTTGCGGGCCGGGAAGTCACTTCTTGGACTTCTTCTTCGCGGTCTTCTTCTTCGCGGCCTTCTTGGTGGCCTTCTTGGCAGCCTTCTTCTTAGCCATCTGGATCGTCTCCTTCTTGGGTAGTGCGCCGACCATGGTGGTCAGGCGCGGTGGCACGACATCAAGAGGAGCAATCGGCGGGGTTCCCGGAGTCCTTTCCCGCGAATTCGAAAAAATCCAGACAAGGCGACAAAAAGCAGCTCGCCACCCGGGGAGCGGATGGCGAGCGCATGCGCGGAGACGATGGTCGGGACTCCGAGTCCGGAATCCGAGGTGGCTGGAGCGGCGCGCGGCTGGCGCGCGCGGCGGAGCGGCTCAGGCCGAGGTCGCGAGCTTGCCGCGCGAAGCCTTCTGCACCTTGCCGGCCTTGAGGCAGCGGGTGCAGACCTTCACGCGCGTCGTGCGGCCGCCGACGACGGCGGACACGCGCTGGATGTTCGGCTTGAACTCGCGCTTGGTGCGGCCGGTGCAGCGCAGGCCGATGCCGCCCTGCTTCTTGGGCAGACCGCGGTGGGTCACCTGGTTGCCGACTTCCGTGCGCTTGCCGCAGTACTCACACTGGCGTGCCATGTTCGTTCGTCTCCGAATGCCTCCCGCGCCGGTACGGTCGCAGGAAGGGCCCAAGAAGGTAGCGACGAGGCACCCACCGCGCAAGTTCGCGGCCAAAAGACCGGCCGAAAGAGGCGAAACAGGGCCCCTGGAGGGGCCCAGCCCCCCTTCCGGTCCCCCCAACAGGCTCGGGGCCTAGAGCAACTGGTCCAGGGCGGCGGCCGCGTCCTTGGCGTAGTCGCCGGGCAAGGCGGGCGGCGGCGCGTCGGCCCGCCGCTCGAGCAGGCTCGCCATGCGGCCGCAAGCCTCCTTGGCGTGCCAGCGCACGAGCCCGAGGTTCGAGCGTTGGTCGTAGACGGCGGCGAACAGGGCGCGCTCGCCCAGCAGAGCGATCTGGATCGAATCGCGCGCGCCCTGGTGCGACATCGAGCTGAACTCCGCCTCGCCCACGAGGCGCGCCAGCTCGCGCGTGGCGGCGAAGGAACCCGCGACCAGCGCCGCGATCGACTCGAGCGCCGGTCCACTGCAGTCGCCGCGACGCGCCACCATGTGGCCCTCGCGGTCGACGACGAACGCGGCGCGCGCCTGCGAGAGCTCGAGGAAGGCGTCGAGTTCCTGGTTGAGGGCGGCGATGTCCTCGGCGTAGTAGACGAGGCGGTCGGCCCTGAGCTGCTGGTTGCGTCCGTTCTGGTTCACAGGAGCCCTCCCGCGAAGTGCATCAACGCGGCGCCCACGAAGAGCGCCAGGGCGATCAGGGCCAGCTCGCGCGCGCCGAGTCCGAGGACGCCGCGCGGCTTGGGCGTGGGCGCCGCGGCCATCTGCCCGAGGTGCGGGTTGCGCGCGCGCACGGGCGCCTGCGGCGCTCCTTGCCGCGGCGGCGCCGACCAGGTGCGCGGAGGCTGCAGTCCGCCGCGCGACGCCGCGGCGGGATTGGCCGGAGTCGGAGCTGGCGGCGTCGTCGGCGCGGCGCTGGGCGCGCGCGGCGCGGGAGCGGCGGGGTGGTTCGGCAAGGGCCGGATGCCGGTCTTCGACAACTCGATCGGCACGGGCCGCAGGCCGGTCGCCGCCAAGGGATCCTTGGCGGCCGGCTCATGGCGCGCTTGCGGCTCCGAAAGCGGACGCGGCGCGGGCGGCGCCAGCGGAGCGCGAGCCGCTTCCATGGCGAGAGGCTTGCCGACGGCGGCGCCGGCCATGGCCAGCGGCGCGGGCATGGCGACTGGCGCGGCGAACGGCGCCGGCGCGCTGGGCGCGGACGCGGCCGGGATGGCCGGCGCGGGCGGCGCGAGGGCCGGCTGCGGCGCCCCCTGCGGAGCGCTCGAGCGCGTGCCCGCGTGGATCGACTGGATCACGATCGAGGCCAGCGCCTTGAGCGTCGGGAAGACGCCTTGGCCGGTGTTCGCCACCGCCTCGAAGCTCGGCACGCCGCGCGGGTTGAGCAGGCGCTCGAGCTCCTCGAGCGGCAGCGCGTCGGGCAAGTCGCGCTTGTTGTACTGGATGACGAGCGGGATCTCGGCGATGTCCTTGCCGTACTCGGCCAGGTTCTGCTCGAGGTTCCCGAGCGACTCCAGGTTCTCCTCGACCATCGAGGCGCTCGAGTCGGCGACGAACACCACGCCGTCGACGCCCTGCAGCACGAGCTTGCGCGTGCTGTTGTAGTACACCTGCCCTGGCACGGTGTAGATCTGGAAGCTCGTCTTCAGGCCGGCGACCGTGCCGAGGTCGAGCGGCATGAAGTCGAAGAACAGCGTGCGGTCGCCGTCCGTCGAGATGCTGGTGAGCTCGCCGCGGTTGGCGGGCGGCGCCTTCTGGTGGACGACCTCGATGTTGGTCGTCTTGCCGGACATGCCCGGCCCGTAGTAGACGATCTTGGCGGTGACTTGCCGCTCGCCGAAGTTGATCTGGACCATCTCTCCTCCTCGCTCCTCAATCCCTCGTCAGACGATCTCGCGGGCCGCCTCGCGACCCGCTCCGCCCGGCAAGGCCGGGGGTGGTTCCTGCCTGCGACCGGCGCGCGACAGGCGCGACGCGGCCGCCTCCAGCGCCGGCCCGAGCTGCTCGAGCGGCGCGCCGGCGTCTACCAGCGCGACCAGCAGCCAGTCCTCGCGCAACTCGAGCGCGGCGAAGCCGCGCGTGGCCTTGATCCAGGCGCGCCGCGGGGGCGCGATCGACTGGTCGGCGGAGGCGCGCTCCAGCTCGAGCGCCAACGCCGCGGCGAGCGCGCCCAGCTCGTCGGCGAGCCGCGCCTCGGGGCCGGCGCAGGCCACGGGCACGCCGTCCTTCATGGCGAGCAGGGCGACGCGCACGCCGCCGAGTCCCGCGAGAGCTTCGACCACCTGCTTCATGGGCGCTCCTGC
>JBEBCR010000048.1:0-2795 GCA_041157565.1 Planctomycetota bacterium
TCGTGGCCCTCGAGGCGCCGGTCGACGACGCGCGCCTCCAAGCCCTCGTCGGGCCGCGCCGCACGATCGTGCAGCAGACGCCCGCGCGCGTCGCGCACCGCCGCGCCGACAAGGCGCGCGAGCGCTGGATCGAGATCACCTCCGTCGAGCGCCGCGAGGAGCTCCTCGTGCACGTCGTCATGCGCACCGAGCACGGCACGTACGTGAAGGAGGCGGTCAACGGCGAGGGCGGGGCCACGCGGCCCTCCCTGACGGAGCTCCTCGGCGTGCCGTGCCGCTGCGCAGAGCTCGACGTGCTCGGGATCCTCGATTTCGACGCGCCAGCCCCCGCGGATGGGCCGCGCGAGGAGCCCTTCGGGGCCGGTTTGTGATTCCGGGCGGGGGCGCGCGCACGCTTCGCCGCCCCGCCCCGCCCCCGTGGTGTTCGGAGGCCCGTGCAGGCGCGCGCGGCGCGGGTATGCTTCAGGGCGCCATGCGCCCGCTACTCCGCCACTGCCTCCCCGTCCTCCTGCTCGCCTCCTGCGTGCGGCCGCCGCTCGCCGACGAAGCGCCGCGCGCCATCCCGCGCCCGACGGAACACCGCCTCGACGAGGGCGCCGAGCGCGAGCACAAGGCCTCGCGCAAGCGCTGGATCGAGTCGATGCACAAGGCCGCCGAGGGCGTCGACTGGCGCGCCATCGAGCGCCAGAACCAGCAGCGCGAGGAGGCGCGGCGACGCGCTTGGGCGCAGAACTCCTCGCTGCTCCCGTCGCGCTGGACCGAGGTGGGCTCGAAGAACCAGGCCGGCCGCATGCACTGCGTGCAGCGCTCGCCGTCGGTGCCCGGCCGCATCTACGCCGGCTCGGCGCTGGGCGGCGTGTGGCTCGGCAACGAGAACGGCACCGGCTGGACGCCGATCGGCGACGACATCTCCGGCGGCGCGCACTGGATCGAAGTGCTGCCGCCCGAGGTCGCCGGCGGCGAGGAGATCGTGCTCGTCGCCACCGATGGCGGCAAGGTCTCGGTCACGCGCAACCGCGGCGACTTGTGGGAGCAACCCGCCGGCCTGCCTGCGCTCAGCTCCTGCCGCGGCGTCGCCAAGCTCGCCACCACGCCGCCCACCTTGCTCGTCTACGGCCAGTACAACCCGGGCGCAGGCGCGCGTCCGGGCTTGTTCGCCTCCACCGATGGCGGGCGCACCTTCGCCAACCGCTGGACCGGCAGCGCCAACCACGCCGGCGGAATCTGGGTGCCGCGCGTCGGCGCCACGGCGGCCACGGACGTGTACATCCTGCACCGCGGGCAAGTGCTCAAGTCGACCACTGGCGGCGCGAATCCGGTCGTGGTGGGCACGCTCGACGCCACGGCGTCGCAGGGTTGGATCTCCGGCAGCGAAGCCGGAGCGCCGCGCCTCTACGCCATCCAGCGCATCGGCAGCGCGTGGCGCCTGTACTCTTCGACCAACGCCGGCGCGACGTGGAGCCACGTTCACACGCCCACCGACGTGTGGGAGGGCACCTTGTGCGCCTCGATCACGAACCAGGACCTCGTGGCGTACGGCGGCGTGGAGACCTGGCGCTCGACCAACGGCGGCGCGACCTTCGCGAAGGTCAACAGCTGGGGCGACTACTACGGCAATCCAGCCCAACGCCTGCACGCCGACATTCCCGGCATCTTCGCGCTGCCGAACGGGGCGGGCGAGATCTGGTACGTCGCCACCGACGGCGGGTTGTACGAGAGCCGCACGCAGCTCTCCACCGTGCAGAACCTGTCGCTCTCGGGGCTGGGCGTGTCGCAGTACTACTCCACGCACACCTCGCGCACGAGCCCGACCTTGATCGTCGCCGGCGCGCAGGACCAAGGCTACCAGCGCGGCTACCTGTCTCCTCCCGCCGCGAGCGGACCGTCGACCAACTTCGCGCAGCTCATCTCGGGCGACTACGGCCACCTGACCTCGTCGGACGGCACGCACAACCTGCTCTACAGCGTGTACCCGGGCTTCGTGCTCGTGCAGCAGGGCGAGGCCAACCCGCAGCTCCTGTCGCCCTTCGTCAACTTCCCGACCGGCGCCACCAACGCCTGGCTGCCGCCTATCCACGCCGATCCGACCGATGCGACGGCGTTCTTCTTCTGCGGCAACACCATCTGGCGCCACCGCCGGGCGAGCGGCAACAACTGGCCGGCGACGCAGTGGACGACGAGCAGCCTGCTCGACGGCGGCGCGACCTACGTGTCGCAGATCGCCTTCGCGCCGTCGAATCCGCAGCGCGCCTACTGCGTCAACAACGCCGGTCGGGTCTACCGCTCGCTGGATCGCGGCGTCACGTGGACCTTGGCGAGCTCGAGCGGTCCCGCGCCGCACTACTTCTACGGCAACGCGCTGGCGGTGCACCCGACGAACCCCGACGAGGCCGTGGTGGGCGGCTCGGGCTACTCGACGGTCGCCGCGCGCCGCACGACCGACGGCGGCCTGACCTGGAACGCGATCGGCACCGGACTGCCCCCGACGTTGATCTACGACCTCGCCTACGGCGGCGATGGATCCGTGTTCGCCGCCACGGAGTCCGGTCCCTACCGCTGGCACCCGAGCCTCGGTTCGTGGCAGAGCCTCGCCGAGCCTGGCCTGCCGATCACCTTGTTCTGGTCGGTCGAGGTGGTCGAGGACGGCACGGTGGCGCGCTTCGGCACCTACGGACGCGGCATCTGGGACTGGCGCATCGGACCGCCCACCGGCGCCGCCGCCTTCGTCGCCTACGGGCAAGGACTGGGCGGCGCCAACATCCTCTCGCTCGACACGCGGACGCTGCCGATCCTCG
>JBEBCR010000049.1:0-15403 GCA_041157565.1 Planctomycetota bacterium
CGCGCGAGCGGCGCCAGCCCAGAGCGTCGCACAAGGAGTCGAGCCAGTCCCAGAGCGCCACGTCCTCCTCCTGCGCGACGAAGTAGGCCTTGCCGGCGCAGGCGGCGCCTGGCCGCAGCGCGTCCATCGCGGCGAGGTGCGCGTGCGCGGCGTTGGCCACGTGGCACAGCGACACGCGGTTCGAGCGATCGCCCACCGCCACCAGCCGCCCGGCGCGCGCGCGCGCCGCCACGCGCGGCAGCAGGTGCGGATCGCCGCGGCCGAAGATCAGGTGTGGCCGCAGCGCCACGACGGAGAGCGACGCGCCATCCGCCTCCAACGCGACGCGCTCGGCCTGCGCCTTGCTCCATGGATAGTGCGCGAGGAACGACGTGGCGCGCGGCAGGTCGTTCGAGGCGCGCACGTGGTCCTTGCCGTCGAAGCACGCGGAAGGGGAGGAGGTGTGCACGAGGCGCCTCACGCCGGCCGACCTGGCGGCGGCGACCACGCTGGCGGTGCCGTCGATGTTGGCGCGCGCGTAGTCCTCGCGCCTGCCCCACACCCCGGCCTTGGCGGCGACGTGGAACACACCGTCGCAGCCGTCCATGGCGCGCAGGAGCGGCTCGGCGTCGACGAGGTCGCCGACGGCGCAGCGCGCGCCGAGCGCCTCGACGGAGGCGTGGCGCGAGCGCGAGTAGGAGACGACCTCGTCGCCGCGCGCGCGCAACGCGCGCACGATGGCCAGCCCGAGGAAGCCGCCGCCGCCCGTGACGAGGTGCTTCACGCGCCCAGCTCCCGCCGCGCCCACTCGCGCAGGTCCTCGTTCCTGATCTTGGCGTTGTGGCGCACGTCGAGCGGGAACTCGTCCTTCCACAACGCGCGCGCTGGTCGCGGCCACGGCGCGACGGCGCGCGCCCCGGACCTCTCCAGCAGCAGCAGCACTTCGCGCGCGGCCTCGGCGCGGTCGAAGGCCGCGTCGCTCGGCTGCAGCACGAGCACCGGCGCCTCTTCGCCGCGCGCGCCGACGCCCACGAGCGCCGCGCGCCGCACGGCCGGGTGACGCTGCGCGCACAGTTGCGTGGGCAGCGATGGCGCGAGGCCCTCGCGCGTGTGGAGCGCGTGCGTCGCGCGGCCGCAGAACCACAGCCGACCGTCGTCGTCGAGCCAGCCGAGGTCGCCGATCCTGTGCCACTTTCCGCCCGCGTCGGGGACCTTCGAGCGCCGGTCGGCCTCCGGAGCGCAGGCGTAGCCGCGCGTCGCCTGCGGGCCGCGCACGAGGATCTCGCCCACGACGCCGCGCTGGAGCAGCTCGGCGTGGTCGAAGCGCTCCAGTTCGCCCTCGCGCGGCCGCACCACGGCGATCTCGATCCCCGGCGCAGGATCGCCCACGCACACGCCGCCGCCGTCCTCGGCCTGCGCCCGCGAGTCGAGGATGGCCGCGCCGTCGATGGTCGCCACGGGCAGGGCCTCCGTCGCTCCGTAGGGCGTGGTGGTCGTGGCGTTCGGCGCGACGCGCGAGAGCTGCTCGACGATGCGCGGCTCCACGGGCGCGCCGGCCACCAGGATGCGCCGCAGTCCGTCGAGCCGCTCGCCGCGCGAGGCGAGCCAAGGCGCGACGCGCGCCCACACGGCCGGCGAGCCGAATGCGTAGGTGGCGCCATGCGCGCGCGCCGCGGCCACGACGCGCGCGGGATCGCAGCGCCCCGGGCGCGACGGATCGATGGGCGGGAACACGCTGGTGGTGCCGAGAGCGGCGTCGAACAGCGCGAACAGCGGGAAGCAGGCCAGGTCGACCTCGCCCGGGCGGAAGCCGTACAGCGCGCGCAGCGCCGACAACTGCGCGGCGAAGTTGCCATGCGTGTAGACGACGCCCTTGGCCGGTCCGGTCGAACCCGAGGTGTAGAGCACCGCGGCCTCGGCGTCGGCCTCGTGGCCGGCGCCAGGCTCCAGGCGCTCCCCGCGGGCGCGCAGCGCCTCCAACGATGCGTGGCCGGGCAGCCAGCCGAGGACGAAGCGTCGCTCGACGGTGGAGAGCGCGCGCCGCCACAGGTGCGAGGCCAGCACCGCCTCCGGCACGCCGAGCAGGAACCGGGGCCGCGCGACCGCCAGGGCGCGCATGGCGCGCGCCACTCCCATGCCCGGATCGATCAGCACCGGCGGGGCGCCGAGGCGCAGCAGGGCGAACATCGCCGCCACCAGCTCGACGCCTGGGCGCGCGAACACGGCCACGCGGTCGAGCGGACGCACGCCCGAACGCGCGAGTCCGCCGGCGAGCAGCGCCACGCGCTCCTCGAGCTCCGCGTACGTGGTGGCGCGGCCATCCGGCTCGACGACCGCGCGGCGCGCGGGAGCGGACAACGCATGCGCGCGCAGGTGGGCGGACAAGTCGACCCGCGCCGGAGCTCCTTCGAGCGCGGGGCCGCGGACGCGCGCCTCGCGGCTCATCGCGGCGCCGCCTTCATGGCCGACGAGCGCTCACGGCGCGCCTCGCCGATGCGACGCGTCGAAGACGGCGTCGAGCGCCGCCTCGACCGTGGCGGGGGATTCCTCCGGCAGCAGGTGCCCCGCGTGCCCAGCGAGGTGCACCCGCGCGTGCGGCAACCTGCGCTCGAACGCGGCGCGGAAGCGCGGCGTGAAGCACCAGTCCTGCTCGCCCCAGGCGATGGCGACGGGCTTCGCGCGCCAATCGTCCAGCGAACGCTCGACGGCGAGGAGCTCCGGCATGGTGGGGTGCGGGTCGTCGAGCGGGATGTCCTCGACGAACTTGCGCACCGCGCGCCGACCGGCGCGATCGCGCGAGGGCAGGAGGTAGGCGGCGCGCGCCTCGCTCGACAAGCAGCGCGGATCGGCGACGCCCAGCCACGGCAGGAGGCCGGCGAAGGCGTTGCAGCGCTCGACGAGGAAGGGGCCGATCCCGGCGCGCGCGCGGCACAGCGCGATGCGCCAAGGCATGTCGCTCGAGGGGAAGGCGCCGGTGTTCGTCAGGACGAGGCGCGCGTAGCGCCAAGGCGCGCGCCGCGCGGCCGCGAGGCCGATGGCGCCGCCCCAGTCGTGCACGAGCAGAGTGATGTCGCGCAAGTCGAGGTGTTCGACGAGCGCGGCGAGGTTCGCGGCGTGGTCCGCGAGGCGCGCGGGGAAGGACGCGCTGCGCTGCGACAGGCCGCAGCCCAGGTGGTCGGGCGCGACGACGCGACCACTCGGCGCGCGCGCGGCGAGGACGTGCCGCCACAGGAAGGCCCAGGTCGGGTTGCCGTGCACGCACAGGATGGGGGACGCGTCGCGCGCGCCCTCGTCGACGTAGTGCTGCCAGCCGTGCTCGCCTCCGAAGGCGCGCACGGCATGCGGCCACAGGCGCCGATGCGGCTCCAGCAGCGCCTCGGCGCGCGCGCGGAAGGCCGCGGAAGGCGCCTCGAGCGTCATGCCGCGTTCCATCGCCAGCGCACCTCCGTCTCCTGTGGTCCGTCGTGGGCCAAGGCCACCCAGTGGCCGTCGCGCGACAGCTGCTCGACCTTGTGGTCGCGCCCGCGGTGGTGGATCCACGCGTGGCGCTCGCCGCCCACGGCCGTCAGGCGGCAGCCCGACAGCTCCAGGAGGCCCACGCCGGCCTTCTTGAGCACCGCCTCCTTGGCGGTCCAGATGCGGAACGCGCGCTCCCAGGTGAAGCCGCCGAGCAGGTCGAGCTCGTCGCGCGAGCACATGCGCGGCACGAGCTCGTCGCGGCGCGGCAGGACCTCCTCCACGTCGACCCCCAGCGCGAAGGGGGCGCAGGCGGCGGCGGCGCAGGCGCGCGCGTGCGAGCGGGTGCGGTGCCAGGCGCCGTCCGCCAGTGGCTCGCCGTGCTCGCCATGCCGCTCGGGTCCCAGCCGCGCGCCCATGGCGTCGGCCGCCAGCGCGAGCGCGCGGTGCGACAGGGCGCGCCGCGCCTCGACGCCGTCGCGCCCGGTCGCGACGCCCATCGCGCCGTCGGCGCGCAGGATGCAGACCCACAGGATCACGCCGCGGTCCTCACGTGCCGTCCAGGCGCACTGCGCGCCGCACGATGTCCTGGTCGAAGTAGTTGACGCCCATCCCGGCGTCGATCACCAGCGACTGCGCGTTGAAGCCGCTGCTGCGCGGGGAGAGCAGGAAGATGGCGGCGTCGGCGACCTCCTCGGTCGCCAACGCCTTCTTGCGCAGCGTCGCCGCCTCGGCGTAGAGGTAGCTCTCGAGGTACCCGGGGATGCCGGCCGAGGCCGAGGTCTTGAGCGGGCCGGCGCACAGCGAGTTGAAGCGCACGCCCTGCGTGGCGAGGCTCTTGGCGAGGAACACGACGGCCGAGTCCAGCGCGGCCTTGATGGGCGCCATGTAGCCGTAGTTCTCGCTCGCCATGCGCGTCGTCGAGATGGACACGGTGACGACCGAGGCGCCGGGCGAGAAGCGCTTCGAGAGCGCGTTGGAGAGCGCCATCAGGCTGAAGCACGACACGTCGAGCGCCTGCAGGAAGTCCTTGCGGCGCGTGGCGTGGAAGGGGCGCGGGCCGCCGTCCTCGGCGGGCGTGTAGTTGGCGTGCGCGATCGAGTGCAGCAGGCCGTCGAGCACGATGCCGTCCTTCTCGAGCCCGGCCGCCAACGCGTCGATCGACTCCTGCCGACCGGCGTCGCAGATGCGCACGGGATCGCCGGGCGCGAGCTTGTCGAGCTCGGCCTTGCGCTCGGGGGCGCGCACGGTCCACACGACCTTGGCGCCGACCTTGCGCAGCTTGCGGCCCACGTGCCAGGCGACGCTCTTCTTGTTCTTGAAGCCGGTGACGAGGATCGTCCGGCCCTCCAGTCCGAGCCATTCGTTCATGCGACCTCCGCCACCGAGGCGACCACGAAGCGCAGGCGCAGCACGAGGCGCCCGCCGCTCGTGATCGAGGCCTTGCAGTAGCGCGCGTTCGAGAGGCGCTCCTCCA
This sequence comes from Planctomycetota bacterium, assembly GCA_041157565.1. Lineage (GTDB taxonomy): Bacteria > Planctomycetota > UBA1135 > UBA1135 > SXXH01. The sequence goes on from JBEBCR010000049.1 coordinate 4,913, forward strand.
CGACGACCTCGGCGCGCAGCGTCTCGCCCGGCCTGACGATGCTCTTGAAGCGCGCGTCCTCGATCTTCGTCAGCACGGGCACCGAGGCGTCCGTGACCACGGCGGAACCCGGCTCGGAGAACAGGATGGCCGCGCTCTGGAAGGCGAACTCGCACACGAGGACGCCGGGCAGCACCGGATGCCCGGGGTAGTGTCCCTGGAAGGCCGGCAGCTCGCGCGGCACTTCCCACTCGGACACGATCGAGTCGGCGCCGCGCGCGAGCACGCGCGTCACGTGGAGGAACGGATCGCGGTGCGGGATGGCGGCCATGATGGCCGCGCGGTCCATGACGATCGCCTCAGATGCCACCGGTCACCTCCAGCGTGGTTCCGTGCACGTAGGACGCCTCCTTGGAGCAGAGCATGAGCACGGCCCAGGCGACCTCGTCGGCCGAGCCGAAGCGGCCGACGGGCACCATCGACAGGTGCTCCTTGCGCACCTCCTCGGGCAGGTCGGCGATCAGCTCGGTCTCGATGAAGCCCGGCGACACGCAGTTGACCGTGATCTTGCGCTTGCCCACCTCGCGCGCGAGCGAGCGCATCAGCCCGATCTGCCCGGCCTTCGAGGCCGAGTAGTTCGCCTGGCCCTGGAAGCCGTGCGCGCCGGCGGGGGAGGTGACCATCACGATGCGGCCGTAGCGGCGGCGCATCATCGACAGCACGGCGAACTTGCTCATGTGGAAGGAGCCGGAGAGGTTCGTCTGCAGCACGTCGCCCCACTCCTTCTCGGTCATCATGCCGACGATCTGGTCGCGGCGGATGCCGGCGTTGTTGACGAGGATCTGCACGCCGCCCGGGGCGGCGGACTCGAGCTCGTTCCAGAAGCGCTCGCAGGCGGCGTAGTCGCCGACGGCGAACTTGGCGGTCTTGAGGCGGCCATCGTGGGCCTGGCACTCGGCCATCAGCGCCTCCGCCGCGGCGTCGTTGCCCTGGTAGGTGGCCCACACCGCGGCGCCTTCGGCGAGCAGCGCCTTGGAGATGGCGCGGCCGATGCCGCGCGTCCCCCCGGTGACCACCGCGCATTGCCCCGCGAACCTGCCCGACTGGCTCATGCTTCGACCTCGACGAGGGAATGGAGCCACGCGTCGACCTTGTTGGCCGCGATGACCCCGTAGTTGGCGGCTCCCAGCCACCCGGACATGATGATGCCGACGCTGCCGGCGTGGAACAGCCCGCGCACCTGCTCGTGCATGGACATGCTGGGCTTGAGCCCTTCGAACTTGGTGCCGAAGGACGTGCCCTCGGGCGACTGCACGTAGAATTCGAAGGTGCGCGGCGTGGCGGCCTCGACGTGCTCGATCTTGGCGCGCACGCCCGGCACGTAGCGCTCCACCGAGGCCAGCGTGCGCTCGACGAGCCGCGCCTTCTCGGCCTCGTAGCGCTCCGGGGACAGGCTCGCCCAGTCGCTCCAGTGCGCGTTGGTGGAGGCGACGATCGTGTAGCGCTCGAGCCCCGGACGGGTCTTCGGGTAGTAGAAGCTGAACGTGCGGCTCTTCGTCTCGAACTCGCACAGCTCGCGCGAGTCGAAGCGCTCGGCCGTCGAGGTGAACAGCAGGTCGGTCGCGAAGGGGATGCTCTCGCCCTCCGCCAGTCCCATGTACACCTGGCACGAGCTGTTGTTGAGCCGCACCTTGGCCACCTCGGCGGCGTACTCCGGCTTGAAGTGCTCGAGGCCGACGAGGCGCTCGACCGTGGCCTTGAGGTTGGCGTTGGATAGCACCGCGCCGCAGGCGATCGCGCGCCCGTGCGCCTCGACGGCGCGCACGCGGCCGCGCTCGACGACGATGCGGTCGACCTGCACGCGGTTCCTGATGTCCACGCCCAGCCGCTCCAGCTCGGCCTTCATGGCGCGCACGAGCTTGTCCGTGCCGCCGGAGAAGGTGTAGACGCCCGAGGCCATGAAGTTGCCGAACACGATGCCGTAGGCGATGGCCGGGTCCGACAGGTGCGAGCCGTTGGCGTAGCTGATCGGCTCGAGCAGCAGGCGGTGCACGTCGTTGCGCCCGGGGAAGTGGCGCTCGAACAGCTCGCCGACCGTCTCGCCCGAGTCGGAGTAGAAGTCCATCCGCGCCAATTCGGCGAAGAAGCCCTCGATGGCCTCCGGCGCGACGCCGAACACGGATCGCAGCTTGGCGACGAAGTCCTCGCGCGTGAACTCGGTGTCGAATCGGAACTGCGGGTTGTCGAAGCGGATGCCGTCGAGGCGCACGATCGACTCGGCGATCTCCTTCGACCAGTACTTGCGGCAGGTCTTCCTCATCCCCGCCGGGAAGCCGTGCAGCGACACGTCGAACACGTGCCCGCCGCGCCGCTTGAACCACGTCGCGAGGCCGCCGAGGTTGTAGTGCTGCTCGACGAGCAGCACCTTGCGACCGGCGCGCGCCAAGACGACGGCGCCGGTCAGCCCGGCGAGCCCCGAGCCGACCACGACCACGTCGTAGGCGGAGGCGACGCCCTGCAGCGGATCGCCGTGGAAGGGCGCCTTGCCGTCGGTCGAGCCCTTGTAGTACTTGCGCGCGTCGCTCATCTGGTGGGGGCCATCAGCACGTGGCGGTTGGCGGCCGCGACCCCCGATAGCAGCGACCCGACGATGCCGAGCGTGCCTTGGTCGGTGCCGACGAGGTGCAGGCGTTCGACGCCCACGTGGCCGTCGCGCGCCTTGGCGGGCGAGCCGTACACCGCTCCGCCGAGGTGGCCGGTGTAGCGGCGGATGGTCTTGGGCGTGAACATGTCGAAGGCGGTCGTGTGCGGGCGCGGATCGAGCGCGACCTTGCCGGCGGCGGCCAGCATCTGGTCGGCAGAGGCGCGCTTGGCGGCCTGGTAGTCGTCGTCGGGCAGCGCCGACCACAGGTCGTGGTTGGCGAGGCATGTGACGCGGTAGACGCCGGCGTCGCCGTATTCGTGGCGCTGGTAGTTGTCCGAGGCGCACACCACGCCGCTCGTGGCGTCGACGAGCCCCGCGGGCCGCCGGTAGGCGAAGCGCTCGTCGAAGGAGAAGAACACCATCGTCGCCCCATGGCCCAGCGCGGCGGTGGGGCGGGTGAGGATGCTGGTCGTCTCGCAGAACGAGAGGCGCCCGAGGTGCTCGGCGGGCGACTCGACGCCGACGAGGCGCAGCGTCTCGACGCGTCCCGCGCTCGACAGCACGCGCTCGCACTCGAGCTCCTCGCCGCCGTCGAGGCGCACGCCGCGCGCGGCGCCGTGCTCGTCGAGCAGGATGCGCTCGACGCCCGCGCGCATCCGGAGCTCGCCGCCGCACTCGAGCAGGCGCCGGCGCAGCGCGTCGAGCAGCGTCTTGATGCCGCCGACGGGGCGCGCGAGCCCCTCGAGGAACATGCTGCGGAACAGCACGACGAAGAGGTCCCATTCGACCTCGTCCTCGCGCGCGGAACCGTAGAACGCCACGGGCACCAGCAGGCACTCGACCAGCAGCGGATCGCGGATCCACGTCGAGAGGCGCGCGCGCGCCGAGCCCGAGTCGGCCTGCGCGCCGAAGGGATCGTGCGCCAGCACGGCCTGCACCAGGGCGCGGAACCCGTCGATCTCGGCCGGGAAGGCGCGCGCCACGGCGTCCTCGATCGAGGCCCGCCCGTTGCCGAAGGACAGCCGCGCGCCGCCGACGACCACCTCGCTGAAGCCCTGCTCGGCGAGGTCCAGCTCGTCGCGGCCGATCCTCAGCTGCCGCAGGAGCTTGGGCAGCGGAGTCGACTTCTCCCCGGGCGGCGCCCAGTTCGTCAACGCGTGCAAGCCCGTGTCGTAGCGCCGTCCGCCGCGCTTGTAGAAGCTGTTCAGGCCGCCCCACAGCGCGTGGCGGTCGAGCACGACCACGCGCTTGTCGTACTGGGCGAGGCGGATCCCCGCCGCCAGTCCGCTCATGCCCGCGCCGACGACGACGGCGTCATACCGCTCGTTCGCCACGGCGCGCGCTCCTCAGACGCCGACCTTGAGGGTCTTGCCTTGCATGTGCGGCGCGAGGTACGCGACGCAGCCGTCGAGCGTGGCGAGCTCCTTGTAGTCCTCCTCGGGGACCTGCACGCCGTAGCGCTTGCGCAGCTCCATGACGATGTCGAGGAAGTCCATCGAGTCGAGCTCGATCTGGTCGCGCAGGCGCACGTCGGTCTTAAGCTCCGACAGGTCCTCGTCGGGCGCGATCGTCTGGATGATGTCCTTGATGGCGAGGATGATCTCTTCGCGGTTCATGGTCGTCGTCGAAAGAGTGGGGGAGAGGGAGTCCGGGGTCAGCTGCCGCGCCAGCGGCGCACCAGCACGGCCGAGTTGATGCCGAGCATGCCGAACGAGAGGTTCAGCACGTGGTCGACGCGCTCCAGCCGCTTGGGGGCGTTCATCACGAGGTTGCGCACCTCGCAGGCGGGATCGAGGTCGTCGACGTTGATGGTGGCGTGCACCCAGTTGTCGTCGAAGGACGGCAGGTTGCCGGCGAGCTCCAGCGAGCCGGCCGCGCCCATGCAGTGGCCGATGAAGCTCTTGGTGTTGTTGACGTGCGTGCGCGCGCTGTCGCCGAACACGGCGCGCACCGCCTCGCACTCCTGCTGGTCGCCCATGGGCGTCGCCGTGGCGTGCGAGGAGACGATGTCCACGTCGGAGGGCGCCAAGCCCGCGCGCGCCAGCGCCCCGCGCATGCACTCGTTCTGGCGCTCGGCCAGCGGCAGCACGAAGTCCGCCGCGTCGCTGTTGATGCAGTGCCCCACGACCTCGGCGTAGATCTTCGCGCCGCGGCGCTGCGCGTCCTCGAGCCGCTCGAGGGCGTAGAGGCAGCCGCCCTCGGAGACCACGATGCCGTTGCGCGCCTTGTCGAAGGGGCGCGAGGCCTTGGTCGGGTCCTCGTGCGTCGCCAGCGCGCCCTGGGCGCGGAAGCTGGCGAAGATCCCGAAGGTGTGGATGCTCTCGCTCACGCCGCCGGCGAGCGCCAGGTCGACCTCGCCCAGCTGCAGCATCTGCATGCCGTGGATCAGGCCGACGTTGCCAGCCGCGCAGGCCGCTCCCACGCAGTACGCCGGGCCGGTGACGCCGAAGGTCAGCGCCACCTCGCCCGCGGGGTTGTTGGCCACCGTGCGCGGGTTGTGGTGGTGCGACCAGTAGGAGAGGTCGTAGTCGTACTGCGCGACCTCGTGGATCTGGTTCTCGGTCTCGACGTTGCCGTGCTCCGTCGTGCCGATGTAGATGCCGACGCGCGAGCGGTTGCGCGTCGCCAGGTCGATCCCCGCGTCCTTCAGCGCGTCGCCGGCGCAGAAGATGCTGATCGAGCCGGCGCGCGTGCCGCGGCGCAGCTCCTTGCGCTTCTGGTAGCGCAGCGCGTCGAAGTCGCACACGCCGGCGTTCGTGTCGCCCACGTGGCGGATGTTCCACTTCCGCACGCCCGACACTCCGTTCAGGAGGTTCGAGCGGTAGGTGGCGAGGTCGTTGCCGTTGGGGCTGGTCAACCCGACGCCGGTGATGACGATGCGCGAGAGCTCAGGCACGCTTCTTCTCCTGTCCGCTCCCGGCCGGCTCGTGGTCCTTGCGCGCGCGCTGGGGTTCGTCGTCGTCGTCGTCGTCGAGGTCGGTCTCGGGCATGCGCTCGAGGAGCCTCCGCGCGAGCTCGGCGCGCGAACGCTCGTCGTCCGCGCCGGCGACGAGCTTGGCCGGGACCTTCACGCCCACCTTCAGGGCCGTGCTGACCGCCTTGGAGAGCAGGCTCTGGCTGTCGCCCAGCGCGCGCTCGACGGAGGAGAACACGAGCTGCATGACCGCCTCCGCGATCTCGCAGCTGGTGATGATCGAGCGCAGCGTGGCGACGCGCGGATCGCGCTCGCCGAAGCGCCCGCGCACGTACTCGAGCGTCGCCTCGGCGGTCTGCTTGAACTTGCCGAACACGACCTGCTCGCGGCGGCGGAAGACCGTGGCCACGATGGAGAGCGTGTTGCCCACGGGCGCGTGCAGGTGGCAGCGGCGCGCCGGGTCGAACTCCACCGTGATCGCGCCCCACTCGGACAGCTCGTGCAGCGTGGTCGAGGTCGCGCCCTGCGACAACTCGAGGATGTGCATCACTTCCTTGGAGGAGAGCGGCTGTCCCGACAGGACAAGCAGTCCCCACACGCGTCCATGGACGCGCTTGAAGCCGAAGGTCTTGAAGAAGAGCTCGAACGACGGCAGCTGCGCCATCAACGGCTCGTCCAAGGACTCCAGTTCTTTGGTCGGCGGGGGGGCCTTTTCGCTCGACATGGGCGGCGGAGCGTACGCGGGTGGGGGCTTCGCGGATTTCAGACTTTTCTGAAATGCGCAATAGCTGTTTCCCATATCCCTGAAGCGCTGTCCACGGGGTGGCGTAGGACTTTTGGCTCCCAGAATGCAGAGTCCTAGCCTTGGTCGCCTAAGCCCATTCCCGCAAGGCCATTGGGGGCGGGGCCGATTGCGCTAGACAGGCGATTCCAAGAGCAGCATCGAGCAGTACAAGCCCGACCCGATGCCGAAGAGCGCGGTGCGGTGCGTGGGCAGGATGTGCCCCGCCTGGCGCGCCAGGGCGTAGGTCACGGGCAGCGAGGCGCTGCCCATGTTGCCCAGCGTCTCGACGGTGGGATAGTCGCGGCGCGGATCCAGCCCGAGGGTCGAAAGCAGCAGGCGCCGGTGCGCCACGCCGACCTGGTGGGTGACGTAGCGCTCGATGCGGTCGGGCTCGAGCGCGTGCTCGCGCAGGAACTCGGCCCAGGTGCGCGCCGCCAGGTCGTTGCCGGCGGCGAGCAGCGCCTCGCTGTCGGTGTGCATGAGCGGTCCTTGCGCGCCGCTCGCCTGTCCGCCCTGGCACAAGCCGCCGTGCTCGGTCGCCGAGCGCTGCGTGGCGCCGACGAGTCGCGGAGCGGAGGGCGCGAGTTCGGCGCGCGCGAGCACGCACGCGGCGCCGCCCGAGCCGATGGTCAGCGAGGCGAAGGCGCGCTTGAGCTCGTCGCGCGTGGCGTCCGGGCGCGCCACGAGGTCGGCGATGGTGGCCTCGACCAGCGGCGCGCCATCCTCGCCGGACACGACCAGCCCGCGCTCGATCTCGCCGCGCTCGATCATGCCGCCCACGATGCACATGGCGTTGGCGAACCCGAGGCAGGCGTTCGACAGGTCGAAGCCCAGCGCCTGGAAGCCGATCCCCAGCGCGCCTTGCACGACGGACGCGGTGGCGGGCTCGAGGAAGTCGCGGCAGACCGAGGCGTGGACGACGACGCCGATGGTGGAGCGGTCGACGCCGCGCAGCGCCTCCTCGGCCGCCGCCACGGCGAGCGAGCTCGGCCGCGCGCGCGGAGCGCAGTGGCGCCGTTCGCGGATGCCCGTCATCAGCTCGAGGCGCCCTTCGGACAGCCGCAGCCGCTCGTACAGCGGCGCGAGCCGCCGTTCGAGCTCGAGCGAGGAGACCACGCGCTCGGGCAGGTGGGCGGCGATGGACTCGAGGCGGACCTTCGTGAAGCGCATGGGGGAGGCACAGGACAACGTCCGACGCCCCGCTTGTCCACTCCCGCCGCGCGGCGTTCCGCGCCGGAGCGTCCTTCCCGCGCGCGGGCCGGGACCGCCCCGCGCGGCCTCGCCAGCGCGCCTTGGTTGACGGATTCGAACCACCCCTGCGAAGATCGGCGGCGCAGTGGCGGCCCCCACCCCGATCCTGCACGTCGACATGGACGCGTTCTACGCGTCCATCGAGATCCGGGACAACCCCGCGCTCGCCGGACGGCCGGTGTGCGTGGGTGGTCCTTCGCATCGACGCGGAGTCGTCGCGGCGGCGAGCTACGAGGCGCGGCGCTTCGGCGTGCGCTCGGCGATGCCCACCGCCCAGGCGGTCGAGCTGTGCCCGGACCTCGTGCTGCTGCCGCCGGACTTCGAGCGCTACACGGCCGAGTCGCGCCGCATCATGGCCATCTTCCAGCGCTACACGCCGCTGGTCGAGCCGCTGAGCCTCGACGAGGCGTTCCTCGACGTGTCGGGCTGCGAGCGCTTGTGCGGCGAGCCGCGCGACATCGGGCAGTCCATCAAGAAGGAGATCCTCGCCGAGACCGGGCTCGTGGCGAGCGTGGGGGTGGCGCCGAGCAAGTTCCTCGCCAAGCTCGCCTCCGACCTCGACAAGCCCGACGGCTTCAGGGTGATCCTGCCCCACGAGGTGCGCGCGGTGCTGGATCCGCTGCCCGTCTCGAAGATCTACGGAGTGGGGCCGCGCACGGCCAAGCGCCTCGAGGCGCTGGGCGTCGCCACCATCGGCGACCTCGCGGCGCGCGCGCGCGACGAGGTCGTGCGCGAGTTCGGCGCGTCGGGCGCGTGGATCCACGACCTGGCGCACGGGCTCGACGATCGCCGCGTCACGCCGCGCCGCGAGGAGAAGAGCCACGGCAAGGAGCAGACCTTCGAGCGCGACGTCGCCGATCGCGAGGAGCTGCGCCTGTGCCTGCTCGACTTCGCCGAGGAGCTCGCCTGGGACCTGCGCCACCGCGGCCTGCGCGGACGCGTGGTGGGCATCAAGGCGCGCTTCGGCGACTTCCACACGATCACGCGCTCGAAGACCTTGCCGGCGCCGACCAACCTCGCGCCGCGCATCTACGCCACCGCGCGCGAGCTGCTCGAGCGCGTGCCGCCGCGCCCGCTGCGCCTGCTGGGGTTGACCGTCTCCTCGCTCGGCGACGTGCGCGCGCCGGTGCAGGAGCAGTTGTTCGGCGACGAGCCGCGCCAGGCCGCCATCGAAGGGCCCACCCTGCGCGAGAAGAAGCTGCAGCGCGCCGCCGCCGGCATGGACACGCTGCGCAGGAAGTACGGCGAGCGCACCGTCGTGCCCGCGAGCCTGCTCGGACGCCGCCCGAGTCGCTAGCCGCCGCGCGGCGCGCGCACAGCAGTCGCGTGGCCGCGCCGGGCGGCAGGAATTCGCTTGATCGCGCCTTCACGCGACCGACTCCGTCTTCATCCAAGATTCAACGATTCGCCACAGGGCCTTGTCCAGAGGCCTTGATCGTATGGGCCGAACTGGACGCGCGCCTTCTTCCCCGACGCGCGTCCTCTTCGCGCCTCCCCCTCCCTTCCCTTCGGCCCCAGACCCGATCCACACCATGAACGCCACCTTCCTCGCCGGCGCGCTCGCCACCGGCGCCACGTTCGCCTCGCTCTGCGCGGGCGTCGCGCTCGCCCAAGGTCCCGGCTCGACGCCGGTCTACTTGTCCGAGATCATCATCGATCCCAGCGGGACCGACAACGGCGTCGAATACGTCGAGATCCGCTCCGCCGCGAACACCAGCCTCTCCGGCTACTACCTGGTGATGATCGAGGGCGATGGCGCCGCCGCCGGGACAGTCGACAAGGTCGACGCCTTCGACGCCTCGTGGAGCACGGGCTCGAACGGCCTCCTCTTGTGGCGCGACGCCGCGAGCGTGCACAACCCCGCGCCTGCCGCGGGCACCAGCGTCGTCGTGCGCGACTTCAACCCCGACATCGAGAACGGGTCGAACACGTACCTGCTGGGCTACGGCACTCCGCCCACGATCAACTCCGACCTCGACGCCGACAACGACGGCACGCTCAACGCCGGAGCCTTGACGGGCTTCACCGTGGTCGACGCCGTAACGCTCCTCGAGAGCGACACGGGCGCCAACGTCGGCTACGCCGACGATCTTGGCTTCCCGGTCGTGGGTCCGATCACGACTCCCGCGAGCTACACGCCCGATTGGCTGGAGCGCGTGTTCAACGCCGATGGCACGCCGTGCAACTGGGTTGGCGGGGACTTGACCGGCACCGCAGCCGCGGGCTTTTTCGTGCGCACCGACCGCGTGGGGTGGGGCTACGCCGCGCACGGCATCGACAACACGCAGTTCCCGACCCTCGCGTGGACGCCCGGCAACGCGAACTACGCGCCGGACGCGGACGCGGACGGCGCCATGAACGCTTGCGACGGCTGCACCGACACGGATGGCGACGGCCTCGGCAACGGCGGCTTCCCGGCCAACACCTGCGGCCTCGACGCCTGCCCCGGCGATCCCGCCAACGCCGACAGCGACGGCGATGGCGCCCTCGACTGCAACGACCAGTGCCCCAACGATCCGCTGAAGACCCAAGTGGGCGAATGCGGTTGCGGCGTGCCCGACACGGACACGGATGGCGACACGCGGCCCGACTGCAACGACCTTTGCCCGAACGATCCGCTGAAGACGGCTCCGGGCGCCTGCGGGTGCGGCGTCGCCGACGTGGACACGGACGAGGACGGCACGGCGGACTGCAACGACCTCTGCCCGAACGATCCCCTGAAGACGGCTCCGGGCGCTTGCGGGTGCGGCGTAGCCGAGTCGGACACGGACTCGGACGGCACGGCTGATTGCAACGACCTCTGCCCGAACGATCCGCTGAAGACGGCCCCGGGCGCTTGCGGTTGCGGCGTTGCCGAGACCGACACGGACTCGGACGGCACGCCTGATTGCAACGACCTCTGCCCGAACGATCCGCTGA
>JBEBCR010000050.1:0-2919 GCA_041157565.1 Planctomycetota bacterium
ACCTCGGCGTGGTCGAGTTGTCGGTGGCGCTGCACCGCGTGTTCGACTTCCAGAGCGACCGCCTGGTCTTCGACGTGTCGCACCAGTGCTACGTGCACAAGCTCATGACCGGCCGGCGCGCGGGCTTCGACAAGCTGCGCCAGACCGGAGGCATGTGCGGCTTCACCAATCCGCACGAGAGCGACTACGACCTGTTCCACACGGGCCACGCCGGCACGTCCATCTCGCTCGGGCTCGGACTCGCCATGGCGGCGCGCCACCAGCCCGCGCGCCCGCACGTCGTGGCCGTCGTCGGGGACGCGGCGCTCGGCGCCGGCGTGGCCTTCGAGGCGTTGAACCACGCCGCCGCCTCGGGCGAGCGCATGATCGTCGTCCTGAACGACAACGAGTGGTCGATCAGCAAGTCGGTCGGCGCGCTGGCGCGCTACCTGTCGAAGATCCGCTCGAACCGCATCGTCCAGCGCGCGCACCACGAGGTCGCCAACCTGATCCAGGCCATCCCCGTGATCGGGCCCAAGGTCGACCAGACGCTCGACCAGATCGGCGAGGTCGTGCGCCACGCGGTGGTGCCCGGCCACGTGTTCGAGGAGCTCGGCGTGACCTACGTCGGCCCGCTCGACGGCCACGACGTGCACCTGATCGTCGAGCACCTCGAGCGCGCCAAGGGCCTCGATGGCGTGGTGCTGCTGCACCTCTTGACCGAGAAGGGCAAGGGGCACCCCAAGGCGCCCACGCATCCCGAGCGCGTGCACGGCGTGAAGGGCGCGCCCAAGGCGGCCTGCGCCGCCGAGCCCAAGGTCGAGCCGCGCGCCGAGTCCAGGCCCGCCGGCCCGGCCTACACCAAGTGCTTCAGCGACGCGCTGACGAAGCTCGCCGAGCGCGACCTGCGCGTGCACGCCATCACGGCCGCCATGCCCTCGGGCACCGGCCTCGACGCCTTCCAGGCGCGCCTGCCCGCGCGCTTCCACGACACGGGCATCACGGAACAGCACGCCGTGGGCATGGCGGCCGGCATGGCCAAGGGCGGACTGCGCCCGGTGGCCGCCATCTACTCGACCTTCCTGCAGCGCGGCTACGACCAGGTGTTCCAGGAGGTGTCGCTGCAGAACCTGCCGGTGGTGCTGGCCCTCGACCGCGCCGGCCTCGTCGGCGGCGACGGCCCGACGCACAACGGCGTGTTCGACATCGCCTACCTGCGCACGCTGCCGCACATGGTGCTCGCCGCGCCGCGCGACGCCTCCGACATGGAGCGCATGCTCGAGCTCGGGCTGCGCCACGACGGCCCGTTCGCGCTGCGCTTCCCGCGCGACGAGGCGCCGGCCGTCGAGCGCATCCACAAGAGCGAACGGCGCGAGATGGCGCCGGGCAAGGCCGAGACGCTGGTCGAGGGCGACGAGATCGTCGTGTGGGCCTTCGGCGCGCTGGTCAACCAGGCGCTCGAGGCCGCGGAACGGCTGGAGCGCGCGGGCGCGCGGATCGGCGTCGTCGACGCGCGCTTCGCCAAGCCGCTCGACCTCGAGCTGCTGGCGCGCCACGCCACGAGCCGGCGCGCCATCGTCACGCTCGAGGAGCACCAGAAGGCCGGCGGCTTCGGCTCGGCCGTGCTGGAGGCGATCAACGCCATCCCCGGCGCCACGGCGCGCGTGAAGTGCCTGGCGATCCCCGACCGCTACATCGACCACAAGACCAGCCGCGCCGAGCAGCTCGCCGAGTGCGGACTGGACGCCGCGGGCGTCGAGCGGGCCGTGCTGCAGCTCCTGGAGCGCGCGCGCAGCGAGCGCGCCTCTTGACCGTGGCGCGCGCCAAGGCCGACAGTCCGGCGCGCGCCGCGCGGCCGCGCCGCGTCGCGATCCTCGCCGACGCCGGGAAGCCCGGAGTGGTCGAGCTGGCGCGCGAGCTGCAGGCGTGGTTCGCCACCGAACGCGTCTCCGCGCGCCTCCTGCTCGAGCCGCGCGCGTGGGAGTCGGGGCGGCCGCCGGCCTGCGACCTCGTCGTCGTGCTGGGCGGCGACGGCGCCATCCTGTCGGCGGTGCGCGCCTACGAGAAGCGGCCCACGCCCACCATCGGCATCAACTTCGGGCGCGTGGGCTTCCTCGCCTCGGTCGAGGCCACGCACTGGCGAGACGCCCTCGAGGACGTGCTCGCGGGCCGCGCGCGCGTCGAGCAGCGCATGCGACTGTCCGTCGAGTACCGCGACGCGCGCGGCCAGACGCGGCGCGCCACGGCCCTCAACGACGCCGTGCTGACGCGCGGCGCGTTCCAGGGCATGCTCGAGATGGCGCTCAAGGTCGGCAGCGACTGGGTCACGAACTACCGCGCCGATGGACTGGTCGTGTCCACGCCCTCCGGCTCCACCGCCTACTCGCTGGCCGCCGGCGGACCGATCCTCGCGCCCGCCTTGCAGGCCATGGTGGTGACGCCCATCTCCCCGCAGGCCTTGTCGCACCGGCCGATCGTGCTCGACGGCGCGGCCCGCTTGCGGCTCGAGATCACGCGCGCCAGCGGCATGACCACCCTGGTCGTCGACGGGCAAGGCTTCCACCCGCTGGAGGAGGGCGACGCGGTCGTCATGCGCGCCCATCCCAAGCCCTATCCGCTGCTGTCTCCGCGCTCCTTCGATCCGTTCCGGCGCTTGCGCGAGCGCCTCGGCTGGCGCGGCTCGGTCGAGCCCGACGTCTTCCCGGGTCGGGCGCGCGGCCGCAAGTCGGGCGGGCGCGACAGCGGCCGGAACGGCGTGCTCTGAGGGCGCGTCGCGCGCGTCAGCCGCGCGGGTCGACGACGCGTCCGTCCCGCATGCGCACGACGCGCGAGCAGCGCGCGGCCACGCGCTCGTCGTGCGTCACGAGCAGCAGCGTCAGGTCGCGCTTCTTCTGCTCCTCGAGCAGGAGGTCGAGGACCTTGGCGCCCGTGGTCGAGTCG
>JBEBCR010000051.1:0-3113 GCA_041157565.1 Planctomycetota bacterium
CCGGACCTGCGGCTGCACGTGCTGGGCGGGCACTCCGACGGCGTGGCGGTGGTGACGGCGCACGAGGACGGGCCGGAAGGCGCGGTGTTCTGGTCGGACGTCGTGCCGACGGCGCACCACATCCAGCCGCCCTACATCATGGCCTACGACATCGACGTGGTGAAGAGCCACGAAGTGCGCACGGCGTGGCTGCGGCGCGCGGCCGAACGCGATTGGCTCGGCTGCTTCTACCACGACCTCGACCACGCCTTCGCGCGTGTCAAGCAAACCGGACGACGCTTCGAGGCCTTCCCCGCCTGAGCGGGCGCGGGGACGTGGGGTTCAGGCGCCGGCCGCCAGCGCCGCGCGCGCGATGCCGAGGTGGTGGCGCGTGTGCATGGCGCCGAAGCGCGCCCATTGGGCGAAGTCGAGCGGGCCGAGCACCTGGTGGGGGATCCACAGGCGCTCGAGCCTGGCGGGATCCGTCCCCGCGGCGAAGCGCGGGACGAGTTCGGCGACGCCCGCCGCCCACGCGCGCGCCATGGCGTGGTCGAGGTCGGAAGGCGGCCGCACCATGCGCGGCGACTGCGCGCCGGGCGGCAGCACGCCGGAGGCGATGATCCGCAGCGCTTCCGGGTTGGGCGTCGCCTCGCGCTGGACCAGCAGGCCTTCGCCCTTCTGGAGCGACGCCAGGTTCTTGAGCACGAGCTCGTTCGCCAGCGAGACGTGCGCCACGTGCGCCAGCGCCGACCAGCCCGACACGGCCGGGACGATGGTGGCGAGGCGCGCCGGATCGCCATCGCACAGGAGCAGCAGCTCCCGCGCGGCGGCGTCGAAGGAGGCGAGTTCGGCCAGGGGATCGAGCTGTTCGGCGCCCATGCGCGCGCATGGTAACCTCGGGACGAGCATGCGCATCGTGTCCTTGTGCCCCAGCCTCACCGAGCTGGTCCACGACCTCGGCCGCGGCGGCGACCTGGTCGGGATCACCGAATGGTGCGTGCATCCCGCCGACAAGGTCGCCTCCATCGAGAAGGTGGGCGGCACGAAGAATCCTAAGGTGGAGCGCATCGCGGAGCTGCGCCCGGACCTGGTGCTGATGAACGAGGAGGAGAACCGGCGCGAGGACGCCGAGGCGCTGGCGTCGCGCGGGGTCAGGGTGCACGCCAGCATGCCGCGCGGCTGCGAGGAGACGGCCGCCATGGTGCGCTCGATCGCCGCGGCCATCGATCGGCGCGCGCAGGGGGAGTCCATCGCCGCCGACATCGAGTCGCGCGCGCGCCGCGTGCGGCTGGCCGCGCAGGGTCGGCCGCGCGTCGGCTTCGCGTACTTCATCTGGCGCAAGCCGTACATGACCGCGAACGCGGACACCTTCGCCTCGAGCCTCCTCGAGCAGGCGGGGGGCGTCAACGTGTACGGGGCCCACGCCGAGCGTTATCCGGAGACGGGCATCGACGAACTGCGTCGGCTGGATCCGCGCCTGGTGCTGTTGTCCACTGAGCCCTTCCCGTTCCAGGAGAAGCACGTCGACGAACTGGTCGAGGCCACGGGCTTTGCGCGCCAGCGCTTCCGCATCGTGGACGGCGAGTACCTGTCGTGGCACGGCTCGCGCACGCCCGCTGGGATAGACTACGCCGAGGCTTGCATCCGCCACGGGCACGCGTGACCACCTTGCGCCAGCGCGAGCCGGTCAAGGGATCCGCATGCGCCAGGTCACGTCGAGCTCGACATGGCCTTCGTCATCCGTCGCATCCGGACCGACGCACCAGGCCACGACCAGGCCATCGGCGCCGAGCGCGAGGCGCACTGGGCGGCCATCGTAGGGATCCTTGCTGCTGCCGAACCAAGGCAGGGCTTCCTTGGCGCCACCGCGCCACGCGATCAACGCCCCCAGCGCCAGTTGCAAACGCGCCTCAGCCCTGTCGGCGGACGCGATGCTGGAGTGCAAGGGCGTCAGGATGATGCGCGCGCGGGGCGCGCGCGCAGCAGGCGCGTGGGGTATTACGGCGCCCGCCCGCGCGCGCTCGTGGAAGGGAAGTTCGACCGTGGCGAGCGCCTGTTCCCAGAAGCGCATGTAGCTCGCCAAGTCGCGGTCGGCGAAGATCCACGCCAAGGATCGATCCACGGGACCGGTTCCTTCGGTCGCGGACTCGCCGTCCCAAGCCTCCCAGACTCGCAGTCCAAACGCGCGCTCGCCGATCAATCCGCGCCGCAACGCCTCGCGTGGGCGAATGGACTTGAGTTCCGCCTCGAGGGGTTCAACGTCCCATTCGCGCGGCATGTGGGGGATGGACAACTCCAGCGTGGCGCAGAGCATGTCGGTGGCGGCGACATGCAAGGCCGCCGCGGACAGCCAATCAGGCTGGTCGTGGACCTTGACGAGCGCGATTGATCCATCGATGCCCGCCTCGAAGACTCCAGCGTCCTGCCGCAGGGCGCCATGCAGGGCGGTCGCGCGGCACGCCTGCGCCAGGCGGTGCTCCTCGAGCAGCGGCAGCGAGGGGAACAAGTCCACGCGGGGATCGACGACTCGCACCACCACCCGAGGATCGATGGACCCGAGGCCGTGCGCCTCGTTGGCAAGGTTCACCAAGGGTTCCACGCCCAGCACGTGCACCGCCAACAGGGCCCGTTCGCTGGCCAGCCAAGGTTCGATGCCCGCACCAGCATCCATCCGTTGGGCGAGGCGCGCAACCAGCGAAGGCCACGCCTCCTCGCTCGATCCCGGCTCCTGCCGCCACGCCTCCCGCAGGGTGGCGGCCGCCATGCGGCCTGCGTCGCCGCACTCGCCCCCGTCGAGCCGCGCCAGCACCGAGTCCCGCCCGGGGGGCGACGCCAGATCGTCCATGCTCCAGCGCGGCTGCGTGGAGGCCACTCGAACGAGCCAAGGTCCGGGATCGTCGCCTTGCCTGCCGCGCACCAGTTCCTCGGCTCGGATGGGTCCGCGATTCAGGCGCGCGATTCGCTCTGCCTCGTCGAGCATTCCCTTGTGGAATGCCTTGATTGCCATGGTCCCGGCGAACATCACGAAGACGCATGCACCGAGCACCCATGGCCAACGACGCTGCTTGCTTGAGGGGGGCATCACGGAATCATACGCCGGACCGCGCCGGCCATGATCGTGGGGGGGGGGGGCG
>JBEBCR010000052.1:0-10441 GCA_041157565.1 Planctomycetota bacterium
TGCATCATGCCCCAGGTGCCATCGGCCATCTGGTGCCGCAGGAGCCACAGCACGCCGCGCTGGATCGCCGCTTCGACCTGGCCTTGGAGCACTGGATCGCCGGCCGGTGGCGGTGGCGGCACCGTGGAGCCCAGCAGGGCGAAACGTTCGATCGAGAGGCGCGCGCGCCCGGGGATCACGCCCACCTCACCCAGCGCGGCGGAACCGATGTCGATCGTCGAGAGGTTCGAGCCCGCGACGACGATCGACAGCGCTCCCCCCAGCCGCGTGACTTGGAGGTCGAAGGGCTTGCCTGGCTTGGCGTGTTCCGCGATCGGCGCCAGCTTTTGCAGTCGCGAACCGTACCACTCGCCTTCGACTGCGAAATGCCCATCGGGTCCATCGAGGATGATGTACGCGCCGCCGACCTTGAGCGCAGCTCCGGAGCCTTCGAAGGCCTCCAGTCGAAGCCGCAGGTGCACCCCTCCATCGGAGGTCGACAGCAACTCGTCCGCCCAGATGGGATCGCCTGAAGAGGAGAGACCTTGCTTGGCGCGCTGCCATGGGATGCCCTCGAAGCGGATGCGACGGACCTCGTCCCCGTCGACAAGCACGCGCTCCGGGAGCGCTGGTCCTTGTGCGCGCGCGGCGGGGGCCGCGACGAGGGGCAAGACGGCCGCGACGAGGGGGAGGAGGTGCCGCATGGGCCTAGTTCAGCCTCGCCGGCGGAGGTGGTCAAGACGGCTGGAGATTCCCGCGCGGACGGCTTGGCGACCCTCTTTTTCGAGCGCCATACCACGCGACGCGCGCCGGAGGCGGGAAATCGCGCCTTCGACCTGCCCCCGCGCCCCCCCGGCGGCGCTTCAGGTGGTAGCCTTTTCCTTGTGCGACGCGGGCGGGAGTCCGCGTCGGAAATCCCTGCCGTTCCCGGGCCCCCGCCGGGAACGCGATCAACCAGGAACCCGGATCCATGCGCTCCCTCACCACGGTCCTCGCACTCGCCTGCCTTGCAAGCCACGCCTCCGCCCAAGGCACCGACTCCTGCACCAGTCCCACGCCGATCAGCGGCCTCGCCACGTTCAACTTCAACACCGCCGCCGCGACGAACACGACCGGCGCCGGCGCGGTCTGCGGCACCATGGGCCGCGACCTCTTCTGGACGTGGACGGCCCCGTCGACGGGCACCTTCAACGTCACCACCTGCGGCGCGGCGAGCTTCGACACCGTGATCGCGATCTACGCGGGCGCGACCTGCCCGACGGCCTCGCAGGCCGCGCTCGCCTGCAACGACGACAACTGCAACCTGCAGAGTTCGGCGACCTTCAACGGCACTTCCGGCGCGCAGTACCTGATCCGCATCGGCTCGTACAACGGCGGCGCCGGCGGCGCGGGCAGCTTCACCATCGGCGTGGGCACGCCCGGCGGCGGCGGCGGCTGCCCGACCCAGACCACCGGCCCCGACGTCATCGTGGGCAACATCCCGGACGTCTCCAACTACGCGCCGGTCTCGGGCGTCGACGCCATCAGCCTTGGCACCGACTCGTGCAACATCGGCGACACCACCTTGGCGTGGGTCGCCAGCACCAACCAGCACCCGGTCATCGGCGGCAACCTATACCGCTACTCCGTGGTCGGCGGCGCCGGCCGCTTCGAGCAGATCGGCATGAGCTGGCTCAAGCACGGCTTCACCGCGCTGGCCCAGAACCTGTGCTGCCCGTGCAACAACCCCGGCACCGGCTCGCTCCTGGGCGTCGGCTGCTCCGACCCGTACGGCTCGAGCCTCAACGGTTCGCAATCGGGCCTCGGCCCGCGCTGGCAGGTCAACGCGCACAACGGCTTCTTCAACTACCCGCCGGCCAACCCGACCTGGTCGGGCTCGACCGCGCGGCGCCTGCAGTTCCTGACGGCCGACGTCACCGGCCAACCCGCGGGCACGCGCTACTTCGGCGAAGCGCAGTACGTGACGCCCGACGACGCGGCGGCCGGCAACCAGAACAACAACGCCAGCTACCGCGAACTGACCACCGCCGACGGCGCCAACTTCACGCTGGTCGGCACCACGGTGCGCTCCACCGCCGCCATCGAGGCCTGGCCGGTCGTCGAACCGGGCGCGCAGGTGGTCAACGCGCAGGTCCCGGGCGAGGGCCTGTTCAAGGTCGGCTGGAAGGTGACCAACCTCGGCAACGGCACCTGGCACTACGAGTACGCCGTCTACAACATGAACAGCCACCGCTCCGCGGGGTCGTTCACCGTGCCCGTCGGCGGCGCCACCATCACCAACGTCGGCTTCCACGACGTCGACTACAGGAACGGCGACGGCGAGGCGAACGTCTCGCGCGACGGCGCCGACTGGACCAGCACGGTCGCCGGCGGCAACGCCGCGTGGGCCACGACGGCGGAGGCCGTCAACGCCAACGCCAACGCGCTGCGCTGGGGCTCGACCTACAACTTCCGCTTCGTGGCCAACACCGCCCCGACGACGGGCAACGCCTCGATCGGCCTGTGGCGCGCCGGCACGCCGGGCTCCATCACGGTGGC
Organism: Planctomycetota bacterium; assembly: GCA_041157565.1. Classification (GTDB taxonomy): domain Bacteria; phylum Planctomycetota; class UBA1135; order UBA1135; genus SXXH01. The sequence continues at coordinate 2,518 of JBEBCR010000052.1, forward strand.
GATCGAGGTTCCCAGCGGCCCGGTCAGCAGCGCCTCCTTCTGCCATGGCGACGGCAGCGGCGCCGCCTGCCCGTGCGGCAACAACTCCGCCGTCGGAGCCAACGTCGGCTGCCTGAGCTCGCTCGGCACGGGCGGTCGCCTGGTCGCCACCGGCGTCCCGAGCATCGCCAACGACACGCTGGTCCTCGGCGGCTCGCAGATGCCCAACAGCTCGGCGCTCTACTTCCAGGGCACCGCGCAGCAGGGCGCCGGCGCGGGCGTGGTGTTCGGGGACGGCCTGCGCTGCGCCTCCGGCACCGTCATCCGCCTCGGCACGAAGACCAACGCCGGCGGCGGCTCCAGCTACCCGGTCGGGGGCGACACGAGCATCTCGGTGCGCGGCGTCGCCACGGCGGGCGCCAGCCGCGGCTACCAGGTCTGGTACCGCAACGCGGCGGCCTTCTGCTCGGCCTCGACCTTCAACCTCACCAATGGCTGGTGGTTGACCTGGCAGCCCTGAGCGTCCAGGCGGCGCCTGTCAAATAAAATTGACAGGCGCGGTCCTTCCGACGCCCGCTTCGGCTCGCGCCGGGGCGGGCGTCCGTCGTTCCATGCTCGCCCTCGCCGCTTGCGGGCTGCTAGACTGCGCGGCCCATGCAAGGCCTCGTCGAGTTGCGGATCGAACGCGTCGCGCCGGGCGGCGACGCGGTGGCGCGGCTCGACGGGCGGGTCGTGTTCGTGCCGCGCGCGCTGCCCGGCGAGCGCGTGGTGGCCAGGCTCGCGCCGGGCAAGGAGCGCTGGTCGCGCGCGGAACTGGTCGAGGTGCTCGAACCCTCGAGCGAGCGCGTGGCTGCGCCCTGCGCCCACTCCACGCGCTGCGGCGGCTGCCCGTGGATGCACTGGGACCTCGCCGCCCAGCGGCGCGCCAAGCTCGAACTGCTCGCCGACCAGCTGCGGCGCCTCGGTCGCGGCGAGCACTGGCCCGAGATCGGCCTCCTGGCGGGCGAGGGCCTTGGCTGGCGCACGCGCGTCGAGTGGCTGTTCGGGGCGTGGCGCTCCGGCGCCGTCCTCGGCTACCGGGCGCCGAAGAGCCACGACCTGGTCGAGGTCGATCGATGCCCGATCCTCGCGCCCGCGCTGCAGGGCTTGATGGCCGAAGTGCGCGGCGGGACGCGGTCCATCCCGCGGCAGGCGCGCGCCCTGCAGGCCTGCGTCGACGACGCGGGCGGCGCGGCCTTCAGCGCGCAGGATTCCGCCGGCGCGCCGCTCGACGAGCGCGATGGCGCGCGCGTCGTGCGCCGGCGCGTGGCGGGGGTCGACCTCGAGTTCCCGCTGCTCGGGTTCCAGCAGGGCAACGGCGACCTCCTGGAGCGCTTCGTGGCGCGCGCCATCGACGGGCTCGCGACCGCCGCGCGCGCCCATGGCGACGAGGTGCTCGACTTGTACTGCGGCAGCGGGTTGTTCGCGCTGCCGCTCGCCGCCGCGGGCCTGCGCACGCTGGGCGTGGAGTCCGACCGCGCGGCGGTCCGTGCGGCGCGCTCGAACGCGGCGCGCCTCGGGCTCGAGGCGGCGCGCTTCGAGGTCGCCGACGTCCGAGCCTGGCTGGCGCAGAGCGCCCGCATCCCCGCGGTCGTGCTGGTGGATCCGCCGCGCACGGGGCTCGGCGAGGCGGTGGTGCGCGAGCTCGTTCGCCTGCGTCCGCGCGTCCTGCGCCACGTCTCCTGCGACGCGGCGACCTTGGCGCGCGACGCCGGCGAACTGGTGCGCGCCGGGTGGACCTGCACGCGCGTGGACCTCGTCGACATGTTCCCGCACACCGCCCACATGGAGATCGTGCTCGACCTGGAGCTTCGACCGTGAGCCGGCGCGCCTTCGAGGTCGCCTGGCGCGCCATCGAGGAGGGGGCTTCGTTGTCCACGGCCTGCGAGGCGGCGGGATACTCGGGCGCCATGCGCGGACCGCTGCTCGCGGATCTGCGGCAGGCGCTCGCCGGCGAGGCGCGCGCGCGGCACGCGATGCCGGACCTGCGCTCGCCGTGGCTCGTGCTGCACGCCGCGCGCGTGCTCGACGACGAATTGCCCGCCAACGCGCGCGAGTCGGCGGCGCGCGAGCTGCTGCGCGCCGGCGTCGATTCCGAGCGCCTGCGCGCCCGCCACGCGGCGCTGCGCGACGGCGACGAGGCGGTCGCGAGCCTCGCCCAGCGCGCCTCCGTCCCCATGGCCGTCGCGCGCGCGCTGCTGGCGGACCTCGGAGCGGAAGCCGAGGAATGCCTGCGCGCCCTGTGGCGTCCCGCGCCGGCGTGCGTGCGGGCCAACACCACCCTGGCCACGCGCGAGCTGCTGCGCGCCCGGCTCGAGGGCGAGGCGTGGCGCCTGGCCGACGGCCGCTGGAGCCCGTGGGCGCTGGTCGTCGAGGACGCCACGCCACCCGCGCCCGGCGCCGCCTTCCACGATGGCTGGTACGAGGTGCAGGACGAGGCTTCGCAGCTCGTGGCGCTGCTCGTCTCGCCGTCGCGCTCGCACCCGGTCGTCGACGCCTGCGCCGGCTCGGGCGGCAAGACGCTGGCGCTGTGCGCGCAGCTCGGCGGCCGCGGCCGCGTGGTGGCGCTGGACCGCGACGCGCGGCGCTTGAAGGAACTGGCGCGCCGCGCCGCGCGGGCCAAGGCCTACAACCTGCTCGTGCAGGAGTCGCCGCGGCCGGGCGCGGCCCTCGGCGCCGCGTTGGCTCCGCTGGAGGGCGCCGCCTCGCGCGTGCTGGTCGACGCGCCTTGCAGCGGACTGGGCGCGCTGCGCAGGAAGCCCGACCTCGCGCGGCGCGTCGACGCCGCGCTGCTCGAGCGCCTGCCCGCCCAGCAACTGGCCATCGCGCGCGACGCGGCGCGCTGGCTGCGACCGGGCGGCTGGCTGGTCTACGCCACGTGCACGCCGCTCGTCGCCGAGAACGAGGCCGTCGCCGCGCGCTTGGCCGAGCTCGAAGGGCTGGAACCGCTCCCGCAGCGCGAGTGGCTGCCCGAGGGCCTGCGCGCCTTGTCCAGCGACCTTGACAAGCCGGCCCTGCGCCTCCTGCCGCACCGCCACGGCACGGACGGCTTCACGGTGCAGGTGCTGCGCCGTCCCTCCTAGGCCCGCAGGGCGCGCCCCGGCCGCGCCAGCGTGGCGCGGCCATCGGCGAGGACGCGCGCGCCGTTGACCCACACGTGCTGGAAGCCGCTCGCCAGCCGATGCGGCTCGGCGAAGGTGGACTCTTCGCGCACGCGCGCGATGTCGAAGGCCACGAGGTCGGCCTTGCAGCCCACGGCGACGCGTCCGCGGTCGGCCAGCCGCAGCTGGTCGGCGGGCATCGAGGTCATCTTCCTGACCGCCTCCGAAAGCGTCAGCAGGCCCTCCTCGCGCACGTACTTCTGCAGCACGCGCGCGAAGGTCCCGTAGCTGCGCGGGTGCGGACGGCGCTCGAGGGCCTCGCCGCGCGGGGCCATGGCGTAGCCGTCGGAGGCCACCATGACCAGCGGATGGCGCAGCACGCGCGCGACCTGCGCCTCGTCCATCGCGTGGCCGACGTAGCTGACGCTCGCGCGGCCCTCCTCGAGCAATCGCAGCAGCGCCTCGCTCGGCGCGACGCCGCGGCGTTCCGCGATCTCGGCGACGTTCGCGCCCACGACCGACTTGTCGGGCGCGGCGGTGGCGGCGACCACGATCAGCTCGTAGCCGCCGGGATCGCTGTGGACGCGCGGATCCAGCTCGGCGGCGATGCGCGCGCGCTCGGCGCGATCGGCGAGGCGTGCGAGGATGGCCTCGGCGCCACCTTCGCGCGTCGCGTCCGACAAGAAGATGGTCAAGCCCGTCGAGTAGGCGGTGTAGGGGTAGGCGTCCGCGAGCACGTCGAGGCCGGCCGCGCGCGCGGCCTCGATGGCGGCGATCGAGGGCTCGAGCTGCGGCCAGTTGGGCCGTCCGCAGGCCTTGAGGTGGCTGACCTGCACGCGCGCGCCGCCGTCGACGCCGATCCTGAGGGCCTCGCGCACCGAGTCCAGCAGCCCCGACTCCTCGTTCCTGATGTGCGACGCGTAGAGGCGTCCGCGACGGGCCAGCACGCGCGCCAGCGCGATCAACTCCTCCGTGGGCGTGTAGCGTCCGGGCGTGTACTCGAGCCCGCTCGACAAGCCGGCGGCGCCTTGCTCCAGCGCCTCCTCGAGCATCCGCTCGACCTGCGCCAGTTCGTGCGCGGCGAGCGGCCGGTTGGCGAGCCCGGCGACGGCGCGGCGCAGCGTGCCTTGGCCGACGAGCAGCACCTGGTTCGTGGCCACGCGGCGCGACTCGAGCGCGCGGAAGTAGGAGGCCACGTCGCTCCAGCGCTCGTTGATGCCGTCCGCCTCGAGTTCGGCCGCGAGTTCCGCCGCCTCGCCGGGCGCCACCGGCGCCGCCGAGCCGCCGCAGTTGCCGGTCACCTCGGTCGTGACGCCTTGGAAGACGCGGCTCTCGTCGTCGGGGTAGCGGAAGATGTCCTCGTCTGAGTGCGTGTGGATGTCGATGAAGCCCGGCGCGAGGCACATCCCGCGCAGGTCGACGCGCGCGGCCGCCCGCTCGGGATCGATGGAGCCCACGTGCGCGATCGCGTCGCCCACGAGGCCCACGTCCGCCACGCGCGGCGCGGAGCCGAGTCCGTCGAGGATCGTCGCTCCCGAAAGCACGCAGTCGAAGCGCGCGACGCGGCGCGTCAGGGCGCACGAGGCCAGTCCCGCCCCGGCCAGCGCTAGGAACGCGCGGCGTCCTACGACCGTCACGACCACGCCTCCACGTCCACTCCCAGCCCGGGCGCGCCGGAGGGATACATCAGTCCGTCGACGATCTCGAAGCCGCCGCGGCCGCGATCGCGCGCCAGGTCGAGATGCCCGTCGAGGTCGAGGAAGCGCGTGGCCGGCGCGGCGAGCGCGACGTGCAGCGCGGCGGCGATCCCGATGCGGCTCTCGTCGGAGCAACCCCACATCAAGGCGACGCCATGGTCGTGGGCCACGCGCGCGATCTCCAGCGCGGGGCTGGGCCCGCCGCACTTCATGAGCTTGATGTTGTAGATGCCGGCGCGTCCGGCTGCGGCGTGCGCGCGCGCGTCGGCGGGGGACAGCAGGCTCTCGTCGAGCGCCAGTCGCGCGCGGTCGCGCGCCGCCAGGCGCAGGCACTCGTCGTCCAGCGCCGGCGGCAGGGGCTGCTCGAGGAAGTCGATGTCGAGTTCGTCGAGCGCGCGGAACAGGCGCGGCAGGTCCGCCGGCCGGAAGCCCTGGTTGGCGTCGATGGTGAGCCGCGCGCGCCCGCCCACCAGCTCGCGCAGGCGCGCCAGGCGCTCGAGATCCTCGTCGAGGTCCAGCCCGATCTTGACCTTGATGGCGCGGAAGCCGCGGCCCAGGTGCTCGCGCGCCTCGTCCAGCACCTCGGCCATGGTCGGCTTGATGCCGATGGTGATCGAGGTCGGAAGCGGCCCGTGCACGCGGCCGAGCAGCTCGACGAGCGGCTTGCCGGCGACGCGCGCGCGCAGGTCGTGGCGCGCCATGTCGATGGCGGCGGCGGCGGCGGGCCGTCCGGCGAGCGCCGCGGCCGGATCGCGCCCGGCGCGCAGGTCCTCGGCGGCCGCCTCCAGCGCTGCGCGGCAGGCGGGCATGTCCTCGCCCGTGACCTCCGGGATGGGGGAGGCGCAGCCATGCCCGGCGTGGCCTCCGGCGACGAGCCGCACGTAGCACAGCTCGACGGCGTCGACCGTCTCGTAGGCGATGGTGTAGGGGCGCGCGAGGGGCGCGCGCTCGTGCCACGACTCGCAGGCGTCGATGCGCATGGCTTCTGTCAAGTTTCCTTGACGGAGATCCGGTCGACCAGGCGGCCGACGCCCTCCTCGACGGGCAGGACCACGGGCCGGCCGAGCTCCGCCTCCAGCCGGCGCGCCTCGGCGCGCGCCGCTTCATTCGACAGGCCCTCGGTGTTGAGCGCCAGGCCGACGACCTCGGCGCCGTAGCGCGCGATCAGGTCGATCTCGTCGGAGACGGGCGGGATGGCGCAGCCCCACTGCTCGGTGCCGTCGTACCAGCGGCGCGCGGGCGCGTGCTGCAGCACGACCTGGCGCGCCCCGCCCGACAACAAGAGCTCGGCGCCGCACGGGCCGGCGGGGTTGCGCAGCGCGGACTGGCCCTCGAGGAACACGACCTGGGGATCCTCGTCGCGCGCGCAGGCGAGGAGCGCGCGCTCGAGCTCGCCGGAGACGAAGTCGTTGGGCGTCGTGTCGAGGATGAAGCCGTGCTTGACGCCCTGCATCCAGCCGGTCTGCCCGGTGTGCACCATGGCGGCGCGCAGGCCGCGGCGCCGGCATTCGGCCACGAGGAACTGCGTCGTCGTGCGCTTGCCCAGCGCGCAATCCGTGCCGAGCACCGCCACGCGCGGCACGAGAAGGCGCGTCGACTCGCCGGTCCAGAACGACAGCTCGCGCACCGGGCGCGGCTTCCGGATGTCGACGATGCGCGCGCCGTGGCGCGCGCAGGCGGCGACGATGCGTTCGTCGTCCTGCACGAGCTCGTGCAGCCCGTTGACGATCGACAGGCCCGACTCGGCCGCCTCCAAGAGGCTCGCGCGCAGCGCCGCGGGCAGTCGTCCGCCATGCGTGGCCACGCCGACCACGCACCAGCGCGCGCCGCGAGCCGGCCCGGACAAGGCGTCCGCGATCGACGGGACGATGGGGATGCCGCGCGCGCGGCCGTCGAGCAGGGCTCCAGCCTCCGCGCCGGCGCACGTCGAGTCGACCACGGCGGCGATCGGCCAGCGCGCGGGACCGCGCACGAGGCCGTGCGCCGTCTTGGCGTCGCTCGTGCGGAAGGCGCCTTCCGCCAGCACGATGGCCGCGTCGTCCATGCGGCGAGGCTAGCTCGCCGCGCCCGCGGCCACAATGGCGGGGCGCCGCGGCGACCTCAGGCCCAGCCGTCGAGGCGCGCGGCCACCATGCCCGCGATGGCGTCGGCGGTGCGGCGGTACTCCGCGCGCGTGCCGCCGTAGGGGTCGGGCACGTCGCGGCCGTCGGGGTCGAGCAGTTGCAGGCGCTCGGCGAACTTGGGCGGCACCAGGCCGCGCAGCGCCGACAGGTGCGAGCGCGTCAGCGCGTACACCTCGTCGTAGTGGCCGAAGTCCTGCGCCTGCGCCGAGGCGGACTCGTGGCGCGACAAGTCGTGGCCGTCCTCGCGCATCACGTCGCGGGCGTGCTGCGAGGCGGGCGAGCCGGCGGCCGCGGCGACGCCGAACGAGCGCACCTCGAAGCCGAAGCGCGCGATCTCGTCGGGCGGAAGGTGCAATCGCCTGGCGATGCCGCCGCGCGCGATGGCCATCGCCATGGGCGAGCGGCAGGTGTTGCCCGTGCAGACGAAGGCGATGCGCAAGCCCGCCGAGCGTCGCAGCGTCTCGGCGCCGTGCAGGCCTTCGCGCGTCAGCTCGAAGCGCGGCGGCGCCAGCACCAGCACGCTGCTCGACTCGCCGAGGCGCGCGCGTCCCGCGTCCACCAGGAGGTCCATGTGCGCGCCCATCGAGCGCTCCACCTCGTCGGGATCGGCGGCGGGCTTCTCCCTGTGGCGGTTGGCGCTGGTCATGACGATCGGCACCTCGGCCGCGGCGAGGATCGCCTGCGTCAGGGGCATGGCCGGCACGCGCAGGCCGGTCAGCCCCGCGGCCGCCACGCGCTCGAGCCCTTCGGGCACGCCGGGCAGGACGAGCGTCAAGGGACCCGGCCAGTAGCGCGCGGCCAGTCGCCGCGCCATCGGCGAGACGCGCTCGTAACGTCCGAGGGCTTCCGCCGAGGCCGCGTGCCAGGTCATGGGCATGCGCGCCGGGCGGCCCTTGGCCTCGACCAGGCGATCGACGGCGATGGGCGAGTCGGCGCGCGTCGCGAGGCCGTAGACGGTCTCCGTCGGCAGCCCCACGATGCGGCC
>JBEBCR010000053.1:0-15330 GCA_041157565.1 Planctomycetota bacterium
TTCCGCTACCTTGGCATCATCGGGGTGCTGATCCCGCTGGCGGTGAGCTTCTACTACGTGTTCATCGAGGCCTGGTGCCTGTCCTACGCGATCGAGTACGCCAAGGCGCTGTTCACCGGGGCGCCGGCGCTGGGCATCGACCCATCGGCCGACAACGCGACCTTGGCGGCGCAATCGAAGGGCTTCTTCGAGGCGACGATCGGCAAGTCCGGCGACGGCGTGCTGTTCCAAGGCGGGATCGCCCCGGTCGTCTGGATCTTCCTGCTGGTGTTCGCCATCAACGTCTGGCTGGTCGTGCGCGGACTGTCGGGCGGCATCGAGACCTTCTGCAAGTGGGCCATGCCGGCCATGGCCTTGTGCGCGCTGTTCGTGCTGGCGCGCGTCTTGACGCTCGATTCCCACGGCGAGGGGCGCTCGGTGTCCGATGGCCTCGGCTACATGTGGAACCCCGACTTCGGGAAGCTGAAGAGCGCCGAGACGTGGATCGCCGCGGCTGGCCAGATCTTCTTCAGCCTCTCCGTCGGCTTCGGCGTGATCATCAACTACGCCTCGTACATGCGCAAGAAGGACGACCTCGTGTTGTCAGGCCTCACTTCCAGCGCCACCAACGAGGTGTTCGAGGTCGGCTTCGGCGGCTTGATCACGCTCACCGCCGCGGTGGTCTTCCTCGGCGTCGCGGGAACTACCGAGGCCGTCTCGGGCGGCAGCTTCGGCCTGGGCTTCTCGACCTTGCCGATCGTCTTCGCGCACATGCCGCTGGGCGACCTGTTCGGCTTCCTCTGGTTCTTCATGCTGTTCCTGGCGGCCATCACGAGCTCGATCTCGATGTACCAGCCGACGATGGCCTTCCTCGAGGAATCGCTGGGCGTGTCGCGCAGGCAGGCCGCCGGCATGGTGGTCGGCCTCGGCGCGATCGGCTCGGGCTGGTGCGTGTGGCACTCGGGCGGAATGGTCGCGCTCGACACCATCGACAGCTGGGTCGGCACGCTGCTGATCGTCGTGCTGGCGCTGGTGCAGGTCGTGGCCTTCGGCTGGGTCTGGGGCCTCGATGCCGGCATGCGCGAGGCGCACCACGGCTCGGCGATGCGCATCCCCGGCCTGATCCGCTTCGTCTTGAAGTACGTCGCTCCGCTGTACCTCTTGGTGGCCCTCTTCTTGTTCGCGAAGGACGACCTGCCCAAGTGGCTGGCGAACCTCGGCGAGAACGTCGTGGCGCGCAATTCGGTGCTGTTGATCGCCGGAGTCATCGTGTTCCTGGTCGCGTGCACGGCCATCGGCGCGCGGCGCTGGCGCGCGGCGGGCCTCGACCTCGACGGCGAGCGACTCCCGGACGAGGATCTCCAATCCAAGGAAGGAACTCGCCAATGACCCTGCTCGGCGCCATCTTCATGATCGTGTCCCTCGTCTTCGTTTGGGGACTGGCGTTTTGGTGCTTCAAGAAGGTGCTGACCGCCCCGGCCGACGACGGGCACCTGACCAAGCCGCCCGACAGCCTGGGAGGCTGAGCGGAGCTCGGACTCGGGGGGGCGACGGCGAGGACCGCGCGGCTGTGGCCGAGGCGGTCCTTGCGCTACCATGGCTGGCGATGACCAGCACCGCGACCGCCGCCAACCAGCTCCGCCCCATCGGCCCCGTCGACCTCGCCGCGGAGCGCGCGGCCGTGGGCCCCGTGCTCGAAGAAGCCCTGCTGCGCGTGCTGAGGAGCGGGCAGTACATCCTCGGGCCCGAAGTCGAGGCCTTCGAGAAGGCCTTCGCCGCGCATTGCGGCGTGCCCAACCCCGGCGTCGCGGTGGCCAACGGCACGGACGCGCTGGTGGTGGCGCTGCGCGCCGCCTGCGTCGCGCCCGGCGACCACGTGGTCACGACGCCGTTCACCTTCTTCGCCTCGGCGGGCGCCATCGCGTGGATGGGCGCGACCCCGCGCCTCGCCGACGTCGAGCTCGACACCGGCCTGCTCGACCTCGAGAAGGCCGAGGCCGCCTGCGACGCCAAGACCACGGCCATCCTGCCGGTGCACCTCTACGGCCAGATGGTCGACATCAAGGGCTTCCGCGCGCTGTGCGACAAGCGCGGCATCAGCCTGGTCGAGGACTGCGCGCAGAGCCACGGCGCCTCGCGCGACGGCGTCAATTGCGGCCAGCTCGGCGACGCCGCGGCGTTCAGCTTCTACCCCACGAAGAACCTCGGCGCCTGCGGCGAAGGCGGCATGGTGCTGTCGCGCCACGAGAAGGTGGTGCAGAAGGCGCGTCGCGTGCGCGAGCACGGCTCGCCCGTGCGCTACACGCACGCCGAGCTCGGCACCAACTCGCGCATGCAGGGGCTGCAGGGCGCGGCGCTCAACTGCAAGCTGCCCCACCTTTCCGCGTGGAACGCGCGCCGCGCCGCCATCGCCGCGCGCTACGACGCGGCGCTCAAGGGCTCGAGCGCGGTGGTTCCGCTGGTGCGCCGCCCGAACGCGGTGCACGTCTACCACCAATACACCGTCAGGATCGTCGGCGCGGCCACGCGCGACGCGGTGCTCGAGCGCCTGCGCGCGGCGCAGATCAACGCGCAAGTGCACTACCCCTCGCCCGTGCACCTGCAGGAGGCCGCCAAGCCCTGGGGCTACCGACCGGGCGACTTCCCCAACGCCGAACGCCTGGCGCGCGAGGTCGTGTGCCTGCCGATCCACCCGTTCCTGTCGGACGCCGACGCCGACCGCGTGGCGGAGGCGCTGCTCGCCGCGGCCGGGACGCCCTGACCCGCGGCGCGGCGCGCGCAGGGAACATTTTTCCTGCCGCGCGCGCCGTCCCCGCGCCGAACAACTCCTGAAGCCATGCTGCACTCCGCACTGATCCTCGTGGCGCTCGCGCCCGCGCAACAGAACCCGCCGCTCGACGAGGTGTCCGAGGCGGCGCAGGCGTACTTCGCGCTGGCGGACTGGACCGGCGACGGCTGGATCAGCTTCAAGGAGGCCTCCGAGAGCATGGATCTCGATCGCCAGGCCTTCGCGGCGTTCGACGCCGATCGCGACGGGCGCATCTCGCAGGACGAGTTCGTGGCGCGCCAGAAGGCCATCGTCGAGCGCGGCGGCGTGCTCGAGGCGCCGCGGCGCAAGCCGGTGCGCCAGGCTCCCCCGGCGCGCAGCGCCCAGGACTTGTTGGCGCTGTTCGACGAGGACCGCGACTCGGCCTTCGGCGAGCGCGAGCTCGCGCGGGTCGTCGAGGAGTCGAAGAACAAGGAGCTCTCGCCCGCGGCGCTCTTGGCCGCGCTCGACAAGGATGGAGACAAGCGCCTCGTGGGCGAGGAGCTCGATCGCCTCGCGGCGACGCTCGCCCCCGCCGCGGAGCCCGCGGCGCCCGCGCCCAAGCTGACCTTGGCGCAGTTGTTCGAGGTGCCGCTCGCGCGCGAGTCGCGCACCGCCGCGGCCCGCGAGCCCGCGCGCATCGCCGGGCCTTGCGGCGACTTCCGCCGCCTGGACGCCGACGACGACGGCCACATCGGCGTGCAGGACCTGGTCGAGCTGCAGCGTCCGCTGGCGCTGCCCGCCAGCCCGCAGGCGATCGTCTCCAGCCTGGACAAGGATGGCGACGGCCGCATCTCGCGCGACGAGTTCGACTCCGCGCTGCGCTGAACTCGCGTCCGCGACGCGCGTTCAGTCGAGGAGCCCGACCACCTCGACGAGGCGCGGCCCGCGATCGGGCGTCGCCAGGGCGTACGTCAGCTGCCCGGCGTCGCTGCGGTCGCGCTTGAGCGCCACGCCCGCGGCCTCTCCATCGAGCCCGAGCACGTAGAACACGAGGTTGAAGCTCGGCCGCCCCGCCTCGTCCAGGAGCTCCGGCTGCCAGCGCGCCTGGCGGGTGGTCTGGCGCACGACGCGCTCGAGCACGGCGAGTCCCGCCTCGAGCGGCGTCGCGCCGCGCCGCAAGAGCTCGACGATGGCGTGGCTGCCCTGCGCCAGCACGCAGGCCTCGCCGCGGCCGGTGGCGCCCGCGCTGCCGGCTTCCTGGTCGCAGTACAGGCCCGAACCGATGATGGCCGAGTCCCCGACGCGCCCGGGGATCTTCCAGGCGAGGCCCGAGGTCGAGGTGCAGCACGCGATCGCGCCGTCCTTGCCGAGCGCGGACACGTGCACCGTGCCGGTGACGCGATCGCGCAGGAACTCGCGCCGCGAGCGCGCTAGGGCGGGCGCGCCCGTCGCGCCGGCCGCGCCCACGCGCGGCGACTTCGCCGGCGGTGGCAGGCGGTCGTCGTTCGTCGACATCGTCTCCTTCCACTCCATCCACTGGCGGCGCGAGGCCTCCGTGAGGAGCTGCGCGTGCGGATGGCCGTGCGCGCGCGCGAACCGGTAGGCGTCCTTGCCCACGAGCAGCACGTGGTCGGTGCGCTCGAGCACGAGGCGCGCGACCTCGCTCGGGTGCAGGATGTCCTCGATGCACGCCACGGCGCCGGACTTGTGCCGGCCGCCGTGCATGCAGGCGGCGTCCAGCTGCACGACGCCTTCCTCGTTCGGCAGTCCTCCGAGGCCCACCGACTGGTCGAGCGGATCGGCTTCGACCACCTTGATCGACTCGATCGCCACGTCGAGCGGATCGGCGCCGTCGAGCAGGCTCTGGTAGTGCGACTTGAACCCGGCGAGCGCGTTGGCGCTGCCGACGAGCACCGGATGCCCGGTGCGCGCCCGCCTGGGCGCGTCGCCGTCGGCGGGCGCGGCCACGGGGCGCGCCGCGGCGGGCTCGATGGCGCCGGGCCCCGCGCAGGCGGCGAAACCCGCGCCGGCCGCGAGGGCGGCGAGGAGGTCGCGACGGTCGGGTGCGGATCGTTGCTCGTTCGTCATCGTTGCTGCTCCTTGGCTTCCTCGCCGCGCTCGGCGCCCGCCGCGCCGGCTCCGGCGCGGCCGCCGGCGGGCTTGCGCGGCTCGAGCGGAGTGTCGAGTCCCAGGCACCAGCGTCGCAGCTGGTCGCGGGAGTCGAGCTCGTGCGCGAGCCACGCCCGCTCGAGTTCCTCGTCGCCGGCCGCGCGCGCGCGCTCCACGCGCAGGTTGGTCGCCGCCCGCGCGGCGCGCAGCAGGCCGTCGAGATCCCGCGCGCGCGCGTCGGCCACGCACAGCGCCGCCGCCAGGACGACCGTGGCGCTGCGACGCAGCTCCTCGGCGTCGACCATGTCGAGCCGGTCCAGCGAGGTGTGGTAGGTCCAGTCGGGGAAGTGCCACACCAGCGCGGCGGGCACCTTGGCGCGCAGGTACACGACGTGGTCGCTGCCGCCCTCGTAGGGATGCTCGCCGAAGCTCCAGCCGGGCTCCTTGGCGGCGACGGCGTGGAAGGCCTGTCGCAGCACCACGGCGAGTCCTCCCCCGCCGAACTCCGCGGGCTCGACCGTCGTGGAGCCCCAAGCGGTGTGCTGGTCGGGCGCGAGCATGCGCCAGGCGCCCGGATCGGGCTCGCGCTCGAGCAGCGCCTTGGCCCCGGTGCGTTCGGGGCTCTCGCCGAGCATGTCGGCGGCGATCGCCGCCACGACCACGCGGCGCGTGGCGGCGAGGTGGACGCGCGACTGGTGCATCTCGTCGCCGAACACGAACACGAGGCTGCGCGACGGACGCGCGCCCTGCCGCGCCAGCCCCGCCGCCGCGTCGGCCATGTCCAGCGCCGCGGCGACGCCCGAGGCGTTGTCGCAGGCGCCCGGCTCCTGCACATGGGCGACCACGGCGACCTCCTCGCCGCCGCGCAGGTCCCCGACCACGGTCGCCAGCACGGTGCGCACCGGCCGCTCGACCACCTCCGCCACGGCGCCAAACCGCGCGATCTGTCCAGATTTCTTGACAAGGCGCGCCAGCACGCGCGGGGAGACCTGCGCCACCGGCAGCGGCGCGGGGTGCGCGACGGAGCGGTAGCCGACCGCGTGCTCGTGCCGCGCGCCGCCGGACGGATCGACGTTGAACTCGGCGAGGTGCGCCGAGACGACCAGCGCGACGCCGCGCTCCTTGGCCGCGGAGAGCCTGCGCTCGTCGAGCGGTTCGGCGCCGACGAGCACGCAGCCCGGCGTCGCGTCCTCGAGGCGCGCCACGATCGGGCCCTCGACCGCGGCGGAGGGCGCGAAGGTCGGCAGCAGCAGTCGATCCCGGTCGTCGCTGGAGTCGAACGCCATGAGCGTCTCGACGCGCTCCCCGTCGACGAGCTCGAGCTTCGCCGAGCGCCCGTTCCACGTCGGCCGCGGCTCGGAGGAGAGCACCTGCAACTCCAGCCCCTGCTCGCGGCCGAACCCGCCCGCCTCGAGGCGCGCCAGCACGAGGTCGATGGCGCGGTCGTAGTCCTCGTTGCCGCCTTCGCGCCGCAGCGCCTCGAGCGCGGACACGACCTCCAGCATGCGCGCCGAGTCGAACCGTCCGGCGAGCGCGGCGACATGGCGCGTGGCGCCGTGGTCGTCGAGGTGGGTCGGCACGACGCCCGCGGCTTCCCGCGCGGAGTCCCCGGCCTTGGCGGCTCTGGTCCCCACGACTCCGCCGCGCGCGGCGAGGTCCAGCAACTGCTGGTCCGACATCGTCCCGCAGGACGCGGAGACGAGCCACGCCAGCGCGAGCGCGCCGGCGCGCGGGGCACGGACCGGGCGGCGCGGCGCGGACGTCACAGGTACTTGCCCAGGAGCAGGTCGAGCCGCAGGCGCGCGGCGGGATCGATGCGGTCCTTGGCGGTCATGACGGCGTGCTTGAGCGCCGAGCCGCAGGCGCAGGAGCGCGGCATGGCGGCGACCTTGGGCGCGAGAGTCGCCACCAGTCGCTTGGCGTTGCCCACGTTCTTCGTCATCACGGCGACCACCTGCTCGACGGTGACCGCGTCGTGGCCTTCGTGCCAGCAGTCGTAGTCGGTGGCCATGGCGATCGTCGTGTAGCACAGCTCCGCCTCGCGGGCGAGCTTGGCTTCCTGCAGGTTCGTCATGCCGATGACGTCGACGCCGAAGGAGCGGTAGATGCGCGACTCGGCGCGCGTGGAGAACTGCGGGCCTTCCATGTTCACGTACACGCCGCGGTCGTGGACGACCTGGCCGAGGGCGCGGCCGGTGGAGACGACTTCGCGCCGCAGGTCCTCGCAGACGGGGTCGGCGAACATGACGTGCGCCACGACGCCATCGCCGAAGAACGTGTCGACGCGATGGCGCGTGCGGTCGAAGAACTGGTCGATGGCGACGAAGTCGCCCGGCGCGATGTCCTCGCGCATCGATCCGACCGCCGAGACCGACAGGATGCGCTCGACGCCCAGCTTCTTCAGGCCCCAGATGTTGGCGCGGAAGTTCAGTTCGTTGGGCGGGATGCGGTGGCCGCGGCCGTGGCGCGGCAGGAACACCATGGGCACGCCCTGCAGCTCGCCGCAGATGTAGCTGTCGCTGGGATGCCCGAAGGGCGTCGAGAGCTGCACCTCGCGCACGTTCGCGAGTCCTTCCAGCTCGTACAGCCCAGAGCCTCCAATCACCCCGATCGTCGTCGCCATGCCAGCCACCTCGTCGCGCGCGCGGCCGGGACTCCGGCCGATCCGTCGCGCGGTTGGAGGATCATTCCCCACGGCGCGCCCGTTGGCGAGGGGCTGCCGACGGGAAAAGGAGCGCTGGCGCCGGTCGCGCCGAGAGCGATGCGCGCGCTGGCGCGGCCCCATGCTGGACAGGCGCCGCGCGCGGTCTGGCGCGCGGCGAGTCGCCTCAGCGCTTGGGGCCGCCGCCGCGCGGTCCGGAGCCGCCGCGACCGGTTCCGCCGCGCTGCTCGGGACCGCCCTCGCCGCGACCACGGCGCTCACCAGCCCCGCCACCCGGTCCGCGGCCACGGCCCTCGCCGCGATTGGGAGGGCGACCTTCGTCGGCGCCGCCTCGCCAAGGACCGCCTTGCGGGGCTCGTCCGCCGGCGGGCCCGCGACGATCGCCCGCGGATTCGCCCGCGCGCGGCCCGCCTCGGCCTTGGAAGCCGCGCGCTCCGCGACCCGCGCGCGGCTCGCGCGCGTCGCCTTCGCCGCGCTCGCCGAAGTCGCGCTCCAGCGCTCCGCCGGCGAGGCGCGCCACCACGAGCGTGGCGTAGGCGCCGCGCGGCAGTTCGAACGACAGCACGTGCTGACCCTCGTCGCGCTGCACGAGGCGCAACGCGCGCGGCACGACGTGCAGCGGGCGATCCTCGCCCTTGAGGGCGAACCCGCTGACGCCTTCGATGCGGAACTCGCCGGGCTGCAGGCCTTCGCCGCGCAGCGCCAGCGCCAGCAGGTCGCGCTGCAGCGGGTGCTCGACGTCCTCGAGCCCGGCGCCCGGCAGGCGGAACACGCCGCGCATCGTCGGGTCCTCGGGATAGGCGCCGCGCGAGAACGCGAGCGGCCCCTCCGGACCGCGCACGACCAGCGTGTCGGCCTTGGCGAGGTTGGTGGAGATCCAGCTCGACACCGCGCGGTTCCACAGGTGCGACTGCCACGCGTACAGGTGGATCAGCCGCAGCTTCGAGGCGATGTAGCGGAACGCGCCGGCATGGTCCTCCTCGTTGCGCGAGAGGTGCTCGAACACGCGCATGTGCGCGCCGAACCTGCCGGCGATGTCGCGGCAGGCGCGCCAGTCGCCCCAGCGCGCCAGCAGCGCGTCCTTGAAGCGCGCCGTGTCCGGGTCGTCGTGCTCGTTGCGCGACGCCAGGAGCCGCTTGAGCGCCTCCTCGGCGCGGCCGAGCGCCAGGTCGCGCGCGATCCAGCCTTGGTGGCCGCGCAGGTTGCCGAAGCGCTGCTCGCCGAAGTAGTTCGGCAACCCATGGCGCCGCACCGGCTCGAGGTTCTCCTGCAAGGTCTTCGCCTCGGCGACCGACACGTCGCGCAGCACGATGGCGAACGCGTTGCCGGCGCTGTCCTGCGACGACAACGCGCGCGAGCTCGAACCCAGCGTCTCGATCTTGATCGACGGTTCCGACAGCTCCACGCGCCGCCCGCCGGGGGCGCTCATGTATTGGACCGTCACGCCCTGGCGGTCCTTCAGTCCGGCGATGGAGACCTCGCCCGGCGACACGCCAGCCTCGCGCGCCACGCGCGCCACCGCCTCCATCGAGGTCAGCTTGCGCTTCGACACGCGGTACACGCGGTGGCGTCCGCGCTCGACGAGCAACGACTGGTCGAGGAGCTCCTCGACGCGGAAGTCTCCGGGCTTCTGCTTCAGCTTCATGGCGCGCGGTACTTCCTCAACTGCTTGAGCAGGCGGGCGTAGTCCTTGGGCAGCGGAGCCTCGACGCGCACCACGCCGCCGTCGGGACCGGGGAACTCGATGGAGGCGGCGTGCAGCGTCAGGCGGTCGATCAAGGCCGACTCCTCGTGCCCGCGCTTCTTGCGGTAGCCGCGCTTGAAGTCGGACAAGGACAGCTGGTCGCGCCGGCCGTAGACGGGATCCACCGCCAGCGGGAAGCCGACCTCGCGCGCGTGCACGCGGATCTGGTGCGTGCGGCCGGTCAGGGGCTCCGCTTCCATCAGCGTGTAGCCGTCGAAGCGCTCCGCCACGCGGAAGCGCGTGCGCGACTCCTTGCCATCCACCCGGTCGATGCGCATGCGGCCGCTGCGCCGCTCGTCGGGGCCGATGGGCAGGTCGACGACCTCCTCGGCGCCGTCCGCCAAGGGCCAATCGCCCTCGACCAGGGCCAAGTAGCGCTTGCGCACAGAGCCGGGCTGGTCGAAGGCCGCGCGCAGCCGGCGTTCGCTCTCGATCGTCTTGGCGACGATGACGCAGCCCGTCGTGTCCTTGTCCAGCCGATGCACCAGCCGCGGCCGGAACTCGAGCCCGTCCACCGGCTCGACTTCGTCGCCCTCGTCCAGTTCGAGGCCGCTGCGCCGCAGCGACAGCCCGAGCAGCGCGCCGGACAGGCAGCCCGCGTCGCGCGCCCAGCGCTCGGGCTCGGCCGACAACCCGGCGGGCTTGTCGACCACCAGCACGTGCGCGTCCTCGAACAGCACCGGCACCTCGATGCGCGGATCGCGCGGCGCCTCGGGAACGTGCTCGTCCTCCTCGAACTCGACGATGACCACCTCGTCCTCGGCCAACCTGTGGCCGGGCACGGTCGGATTGCCGTCGACGGTCACCTTGCGCTCGCGGACCTGCCGACGCAGGAAGCCCTTGTTGAGCAAGGGGAACTGCAGGCACAGGAACTCGTCGAGCTCCATGCCGGCGCGATCCTTGGGGATGGGGATGTGGTAGGCCACGTTCGTCGTCGCCGCTCGGACGCCGATCCCCCCTCGGGGGCCGGCGCCGAAGGAGCTTCAGGAGTACAGTTCCCGCCGCAGGGCGCCCACGTAGGGCAGGTTGCGGTAGCGGCCCGCGTAGTCGAGGCCGTAGCCCACGACGAACAAGTTCTCGACCTCGAAGCAGCGGAAGTCGGCGGAGATGGGCACGCTGCGCCGGGAGGGCTTGTCCAGGAACACGCAGGTGCGCACGCTGCGCGCGCCGCGGCGCTGCAGCTCGTCCTTCAACTTGGACAAGGTCCGCCCCGTGTCCAGGATGTCGTCGACCAGCAGCAGGTCGCGATCCTCGATCTCGGAGCCGGTCGGCACGAAGTCGATCCGCAGCTCGCCGGACTCGGTGCCAGCCCCGTAGCTCGAGGCCGCCAGGAAGGCCAGTTCGAGGCGGTTGGGCATGCGGCGAATCAGGTCCGATGCGAACACGCACGAGCCCTTCAGGACCGACACCACCGTGAAGCCCCGGTCCCCGTAGCTGCGCGACACCTCGGAGGCCACCCGGTCGATGGCGGTCTTGATCTGCTGCTCGTCGAAAAGAACCCTGTCGATGTCGTCGTGGACGCTCATGTGCGTCCTAGTAGTGTCGCCCCGCAGGAGGGTGCCCGTCAACGCATCCACCCCCTTCCCCCGCTCCCGAGGGGTCCGGGGAAGGCGTGCGGGACGGTGCTTTGCCATACTGTGCGCCCGCGCTGGCGGCGCCCGGGAGCCGGGTCCGCCAGCAGCACCCGGGACAGCGCTCCCGCGCGTGCCAAGAAACACGGAAGACAAGGCGACACGCGAACCATGCAGGAAGACAAGCCCAAGCGCCATCGGCGCACGGAAGAAGAGCTGCTGCGCGACTTGGAGGCCAAGCTGGCCAAGCTGCGCGACAAGGCGGAAGCCCGCAAGCAGCGGGAGCAGCCCATGCAGAAGGCCACCGCCAAGCTGGTCAAGGCTGTGCGCAAGTACGCGCACGACGCGCAGGAAGCCGGACGCGGCGACCTCGCCTTGTCGGCCCAAGCGTTCGCGGCCGGACTGGAACGGGCCGCGGCCCAACCGCCGGCCGAGGATCGCGGGCGCAAGGCTCGCGGTGGCGAGCAAGGCGCGGAGCAAGCGTGAACCACGACGCCGGGTCCGGAGCGCATGACAACGGCCCGGAACTCGTGTCGAGCGAATTGCTGCACGCGAACGCGCGCTTCGATCTGCGGCGCGATGTCGTGCGACTGCCCTCCGGGCTCGTGCAAGACCTGGTGTGGGTCGATCATCCAGGAGCGGTGGGCATCGCGGCGCTGGACGGAGACGGCCGTCTCGTCCTCGTGCGGCAGTATCGCCACGCAGTCAGGCAGCTCTTGCTGGAGATTCCTGCTGGGCGACTGGAGCCGGGCGAGGATCGCTTGCAGGCGGCAATGCGCGAGCTCGAGGAGGAAACCGGGTTGCGGGCGGCCGAATGGCGCCTCCTGCAGGACATCGTCCCTGCCCCCGGATTCGCCAGCGAGCGCCTGTCGATCTATCTCGCCCGCGGGCTGGTTCAGGCTGGACCTCAAGCCGCGGCTTGCGACGAGGACGAGGAGCTGAGCCTGGAACGGCACACGCCGCGCGAATTGCTCGGTGGCTTGACCATGGATGCCAAGACGCTGATCGCGGCGGCCATTCTCCTGCAGCTTGCCTCCACCGACGTCGAAGAGCCTCCGGCCGACTGAACGCTCGCGCGCCGACTCCCAAGGCGCGACGGCGTGCGCCGCGCGCCACGACTTCCAGCTCGCCGGAGTCCTGCTCCGCCGAGCCTTGCCTTGCGGGATCGCGCCCGCCCGCGCTGGCCTCCACCCACGCTTGCCGGTCCCGTCGTTCAACCCGCGCCGTGGAATCATCCGGCCCCCACCATGCATCGACACCCACGGTCGGCGCGGCCCTCCCCGCATGCTCGCCGTCATCGACCAAGCGGCGGCGCGTCGTGCAGTCGCTCGCCGCGGCGCGTGACCCTAGGGTGGCGACGCGCGACACCATCCGTTGATCCAGGCGAAGCCACCTTGGCCTGGCAACTGGGCACCCTGCGCGTCGAAGCGCACGATGCCGCCGGGCGAGGCCACGAGCGCCCCGCCGTCCGGCAAGGCGAGCACATGGCGCGCCTCCGGCAGGATGGCGAGGTCCACCTCGAGGCGTGGGCGGCCGTCGCGCGTCCGCGCCCGCAGCACCGCGCCGGAACGCTCCAAAGTCCATGCGCCAGCCGACTCGGGCAGGACGTCGAACGCCACGGGAGCCTCCAGGTCGGCCTGCGCCATGCGCGCCAGCCGCGAGTCGAGCCGCGCCAAGATCGGCGCAGCACCTCCCAAGGCGACCCAGGCGCCCCCGTCGAGGGTGGGTCTCAGGCCCAAGATCGGCGCGGGCAGGCAAGCGACCGCCGACACGGATCCGTCCTCGACGTCCACTTGCATGAGCCTTCCGTCCTCGCCGCCGCACCAGGCGAAGCGACCACCGGCGCGGACGTGCCTCAAGCCAGGCGCCCGCAGGAGGAAGCGTGGCGTGGCTTGGAGGTCGACCCGCCACAGTCGCCCCTCGCCGTCCGCCATGCGTTCCAGGCACAACGCGCGCCCATCGGCGAGGACATCCAGGTCGCCGAGCGCCTCGAGCCACAGCTCGCCCTGTTCCGCGCCGCGCGCGGACAGATCGAGCAGCCGCGCGCCGAAGTCGTTGGTGGCGTTGCCGGAGCGCCCCACCCACAACCCGCCATCGGCGCGCGCGACCACCGCCAGCGGCCAACCGAGCGCGTGGCTGCGGCTGTCGATGAGGTCGCCGTCGAGCCCGCGCACGAGCGACGCGTCTCGGTCGGCGACCCACACGATGGGCGCGCCCGCGGGCGCGGGGCCCAACCAGGGCTCGATGGCCAGACCGAGGCCCATGCAGGCGAAGAACAAGCCCACGGCGACGGATGCGTGGCTGGCGAGCCACGGCACTCGCACGAAGGGCGCGGGAATTGACGATGGTTGTCGTTTTTCCTGGTGCTCCACACCTGAGTGACGCGCGCCGCGCGGCGCGCGTGGCAGGCAAAGGTCGAATTCGCGCGCAAGAGATGGAGCGCGGCTCGCCGCGGGGCATCGACCAGGTTGGACCGGGCGCGCCGTCCCCCCGGAAAAGTCATCCTGAACGGCCGGCGACGCGACGGGCTGGTGCCAGGGCACTTCGCGCCAAGAGGCGCAGGACGGGCGCGGCGCAGCCAAGGCTGTCCCGCGACTAGGCGCCAGCCCACGCCACGCGCGTCTCGCCGCAGGTTGGCCGCACGCCCCGCGGCGAAGCGCAGGCTCGAATCCACATCGCGCGCGCGCGATGCGCATGCGCCCGGCGAGCAGTTCGCGCCGCGCGAGCCGCGGCGACTTCCTGCGCGCGACCAGGGCGATGCGGGCCGCGTCAAGCTCAGTTCGCGGGCCAGGCGCCCTCGAAGCTCAAGAGCCGCGCCTTGGTGGCGGCGCCCCCCGGCGCGGAGAAGCCACCGAGCCCGTTGCTCGACAGCACGCGGTGGCATGGCACGAACAGGAGCAACGGATTGCGCCCCGTCGCACCTCCCACGGCGCGCGCGGCGCCGCTCGCGCCGAGTTCGCGCGCCAGCTCGCCATAGGTGCGCGTCGCGCCGCGCGGAATGCCGCGCTCGATCTCCCACACGCGCAGTTCGAACGGGCTGCCGATGCAGTCGAGCGGGTGGTCGAGCACGGCGCGCCGTCCCGCGAAGTACTCGTCGAGCTGCAGCAGCGCGCGAGCGAGATGCGCGCGCGACTCCAGGCAGCGCACCTGTCGAGCGCCGCGTCGAGCCAGTTTCGAGAGCAGCGCTTCCGGCTCCTCGACGGCGAGTCCCACGTGCACCAGTCCGCGCTCGCCGGCGCACGCTAGCAACGGCCCGAGCCAGGTGTCGTGCACGCACCAGCGCCATTGCTCGACGCGCGCCGCTCCGAGGCGACGATCGCCGGCTCGGTTGGCCGGCCTCGACGCGGCGCGCGCCATGGCCGTCAGCGCGACCCGCCCTCGTCGCGCGCGGCGCCCGACGAGGCGAACGCCCCGCGCAGCGACCAGCACAACCCGGCGCCGGCGAGCAACATCGCGCCAAGCAACCACCACACACCGGCGGCGATGCCGGAGCGCACGGAGGCGTCGGACGAGGCGACCGCCTCGCGGCAGGCGGGTCAGGCCCAGCCGGCGCGGGCGGAGGCCGCCAGCACGACGCAGATGGCCGCGATGCGCTTCATGGGGCGGGGTTCCAATGGTACAGCGTCAAGTAGACCAGCACCCCGGTCACGGAGACGTACAGCCAGATGGCGAAGGTCGGCTTGGCGAGCCGACGGTGGTCGTCCCAACGTTCCTTGTGCGCCAGCCACAAGGTCCGCAGCACCATGGGCAGGTTGACGATGGCCAGCAGCACATGGCTCGCCAGCATCGCCAGGTAGAGGACCTTCGCCAGCCCGACGCCATGGAACTTCGTCGGACCGAGCTCCTTCTGCGCGCCGAAGTGGTACCACAGGTACGAGGCGAGGAACGCCGTGGAGACGAGGAAGGCCGCGCGCATCAAGCGCTCGTGCAGCTCGCGCCGACCGCGCTTGATGGCGACGAGCCCCGCGACGAGCAGCACGGAGGCGCCGGCGTTCAAGCAGGCGTTGACGAACGGCAGCACCGAGGGTTCCGACGCGCCCGGCGGCGCGAGGACGGGTTCCCGCGCCAGTCCGCAGGGCGCGAGCGCGGCCAGCGCGCACGCCGCCGCAGCGAGCGCGCGCGCGCGTTCGAAGCGCTCGCCAAGTCCTTGGCTCGAGCGCGCCATCAGCGCCCCTCCTTCGCCAGCCAACTCGCGCGCGCCGCGGCCAGCGCCACGCCATCCTCGCCCTCGCCGTCGTAGTACCCGCGCACCTGGCCCTGCGCGTCGACGACAGCGAGCACGGTGCGGTGCGTCACCAGCTGCCCCACGGGCGCGGCGGGATCGCGCTCGATGGGCAGCATGAAGCTCTCGACGGACACCGAGCGCACGGCCTCGGGCGTGCCGGTCAGGAACAGCCAGCGCGACTCGTCGGCGCCCAGCGCGCGCGCGTACTCCGCCAGCACTTCGGGCGTGTCGTGCTCGGGGTCGACGCTGATGGTGACGAGGCGCGCATCGACGCCGGCGAGCTTTTCGGAC